>JAIFNE010000148.1 GCA_020047875.1 Hydrogenophaga sp. | reverse complement strand
GCCAGGCTGGCCACCACGCCGCTGGTGGCCACCGCCGCGGTTTCGCGCAGCCGGCGCGAGCGCTCGACCGCCAGCATGGGCAACACACGTTTGGCCACCAGCGGCGCAAGGCCGTTCAGCAGCCAGCCCACCGTCAGCGGCAGCGCCGCGATGCCGCCCACCAGCAGCAGGCCCACCGAGAGGTAGGCCGCCAGCGGAATGCCGGCCACCGGCGGTGCCCAGGCCAGCGCGGCCGCCAGCGCCATCAGGCCCAGCGCCAGCGTGTGGCGGCGTGCGCCGGGTGGCGCCGCCGCACCCAGGCCTTTGAGTGCCAGGGCCGGCGCCATTTGCGCGGTGGCGCGCGCGGGCCACCAGCCACCCACCACCGCGGCCACGGTGCCCAGCGCACCGTAGAGCAGGGCAGCGCCCGCGCTCCACTGCAGCGGCGGTGCTTCGCCGGCAAAGTAGCCGCCGCCCAGGTCGCCGCCCAGCAGCCGCAGCGCCAGCGCGGCGAGTGCTGTGCCCAGCGCGACCCCCAGCGCGCTGCCCAGCGCACCCAGCAGCGCCGACTCGGCCAACACCAGTCTGAGCCGCTCGGGTGCCGACAGGCCCAGCACACCGAGCAACGCAAACTGTTGCTGGCGCCGTGCCACCGAGAGCGAGAGCACCGAAAACACCAGGAAGGCGCCGGTGAACAGCGCCACCAGTGCCAGCACGGTGAGGTTCACCCGGTAGGCGCGCGACAGGTTGCTGACCCGCTCGCCCGCCTGCTCGGGCCGCTGCGCGAACACGCTGGCGGGCAGCGCGAGCGCGGTGAGCAGCGCGTCGGCATCGGTGCCGGGGCTCAGGCGCAGGTCGATGCGGCTGAGCTGGCCGTTGCGCGCGAGCAGGTCTTGCGCCGCGGCCACGTCCATCACCGCCAGCGCCGCGCCGGGCGCGCCCACGCTGCCAGCCACCCGCAGCGTGACCCAGCTCAGCCCGGTCTGCACCTCTACCGTGTCGGGCTCGCCCAAGGCGAGGCGCGCCGCCGGGTTGAGGTAGACCGCGTCGGGCGCAAACAGGTCCAGCCGCCGCGCACCAGCCCGCCCGGCATCGGCCCGCGGCATCAGCGCCGGCGAGACGCCGGCCACCGCGAGCGCATCCACCCCCAGCAGCCGCAGCGCCACCGATGCACCGCCGGGCGCGCGCGCGCTGGTGGGCAGCTCCAGCACCGGGCTGGCGATGGCCACGCCCGGCTGCGCCGCCACGCGCTCCAGCAGCGCGTCGTCCAGCAGACCCTGGCGCGCGCGCAGTTCCAGATCGGGCTGGCCGTTCACCGAACGCACCGCGCCCGAGAACTCGGACAGCGCCGAGGCGTTGATCAGGTGCACCGCCAGCGCCAGCGCCACGCCCAGCATCACGGCCACCACCGCCGAGGCGTTGCGCCAGGGGTGGTGGCGCAGTTCCTGCCACGAAAAGGTCTTGAGCAAAGCCAGCATGGGGAGAGAGCTTAGGGCCGCCGGGCAGGTAGCGGATTGCCGAACGAGAAAACCTCGGTTTAAAATATAAGTAATTACGCAATTACATAAATGAACGACCCATGCTAACCCGCGCATCAGAGCGCAGCGCACTCAAGCGCCCGACCGAACAGCGCCAGGCCAGCCTGGTGCAAGCGGCGGTGCAGCTCGCGGCGCAGCAGAGTCCAGCCCAGGTCACCACGGCCGACCTGGCCGAGGCGGTGGGCATCACCCAGGGCGCGGTGTTTCGCCACTTTGCGAGCAAGGAAGGCCTGTGGCTGGCGGTGCTGGACTGGACGACCGAGCATTTGCTCGATGAACTCCATGCCGCAGCGGCGCACGCGCCGCATCCGCTGGCGGCGTTGCAGGCGGTGTTCAAGGCGCATGTGGCCTTCGTGATCCGATACCCAGGCGTGCCGCGTCTGATCTTTCAGGAACTGCAGCATGCGGCCGACACCCCGCTCAAAGTCCGGGTGCGCGGCTTGATGCAGCGCTACCGGGTGCTCGTGATGGGGCTGCTGACGAGGGCACGCGAGCAAGGGCAGTTGTTGCCCGAAGCTGATCTGGAGTCGGCCACCGTCCTCTTTATCGGATCGGTTCAAGGGCTGGTGATGCAGGCGCTGGTGAGTGGTCAGCTGGCTGGCATGGAGCCGCTGGCGCCGCGCGTGTTTCGTCATTTCCTGTTTGGCTTTGCGCGTGAGCAGGAGTCATCCGTATGCAGGCAGGTGCCTGCTAATCTTGAAAGTGCAAGCCAATGAAAGCCAATGCTTTGTGGATACGCCGAATCGGCTTGGGCCTGCTGGTGCTGGCCTTGCTGGCAGCGATGGCCTTTGTGCTCACGCGGACCGGGCCGCTGGCGCCCACGCGTGTCACCGTGACCGAGGTGGCGCTCGGGCGGCTCCAGCCGTCGATTTTTGGCATCGGTACGGTGGAGGCGCAGCGCAGCGCCCTGATCGGCCCCACGGTGGCCGGGCGCGTGCTGTCGGTGCGGGTCGATGTGGGCGATGCGGTGCAGGCTGGCCAGGTGCTGGCAGAAATGGACCCGGTCGATCTGGACCAGCGCCTGATGGCGCTCAATGCATCGATTGCGCGGGCGGCCAGCGGCGAGACTGGTGCCAGGGCGCAACTGACCGACGCCCAAGCCCGTCTGCGGTTGGCCGAAATCAACGCGCGGCGCAACCAGACGCTGGCTGATCAAAACTTCATCAGCGCGGGCGCTCTGGAAGCGCGTCAGCAGGAGAAGCTCTCGGCCGACGCGGCGGTACTTTCGGCGCAGGCGAATTTGCTCGGGCAAGGCCAGGAGCGCTTGCGCCTGGTGGCCGAACAGCAGGCGCTGGCCCGGCAGCGCAGCAACGTGCGGCTGGTGGCCAGCACGGCGGGCGTGGTGGTGAGCCGCGAGGCTGAGCCCGGCTCCACCGTGGTGGCTGGCCAGGCGGTGCTGCGCCTGGTGGACCCGGCCAGCCTGTGGGTGAAGGTGCGCGTGGACCAGGGCCGTTCGGCCGGCCTGGCTGTGGGCCTGCCGGCCCAGATCGTGTTGCGTTCTCGGCCCGGGTCACCGGTGCCGGGCCGGGTGGCGCGCGTCGAGCTGGTGGCCGACAGCGTGACCGAAGAGCGGGTGGCGCAGGTCGCGTTTGACACCTTGCCGAGCGGCCTGGCCATGGGCGAACTGGCCGAGGTGACGCTGGCCCTGCCACCGATGCCCGATGCTCTGTTGCTGCCCAACGCCGCCATTCAGCACTGGCAGGGCGAAACCGGCGTCTGGCGCCTGCGCGAGGGCACGCCCGCATTCGCGCCGGTGCGTCTGGGCGCGCGCAGCCTGGACGGCCAGGTGCAGGTGTTGGAAGGCCTGGCCGCGGGCGACACGGTGGTGGTTTACAGCGCCAAGGCGCTCACGGCGGGCGTGCGGGTGAGCGTGGTGGATGCCCTGGTCAAGCCGGCGGCGCCGGATACCGGAGCTGCCCGATGATCAACTTGGCCGGGCGCGACATCCTGCACGGGTGGGGCAAGTTCGCCCTGACCGGTCTGGGGCTGGGCCTGCTGATCGGCGTCACGCTGACCATGGCGGGCGTCTACCGCGGCATGGTGGACGACGCCCGCGCGCTGCTGGGCAACAGCGGTGCCGATCTGTGGGTGGTTCAGCAGGACACCCAGGGCCCTTACGCCGAATCCTCCAGCCTGAAGGACGATGCGGTGCGCAGCCTGCGTGGCATGCCCGGCGTGGCGCGTGCGGCCAACGTGACCTACTTCACCATGCAGGTGCGCCGTGACGCGAGCGGTGCGGCGGGCGATGTGCGCGCCATGGTGGTCGGTATCGAGCCCGGCTTGCCGGGAGAGCCGGGCTATCTGGTGGCCGGGCGCCAGATCACGCGCAGCCACTACGAGGCGGTGGCCGATGTGCGCACCGGCTTTGCACTGGGCGAACGCGTCCAGATTCGCCGCCATGTCTACACCGTGGTGGGGCTCACCCGGCGCATGGTGTCGTCTGGCGGGGACCCGATGGTGTTCATTCCCCTGAAGGATGCACAGGAGGCGCAGTTTCTGAAAGACAACGACGCCATCGAGAACGACCGCGCGCGCCTGGCCGCCAACCCGGCCTTCAACCGCGCCGGTGTGCCTGGCCTGCTGGGCGCCGTGCAGGCTTTGCAAACCAGCAGCCGCAATGTCAACGCGGTGCTGGTGCAGTTGCAGCCAGGCTGGGGCGCTGAAGAGGTGGCCGAGCCGATCCGGCGCTGGAAACACCTGGCGGTGTACAGCCGCGAGGGCATGGAAGAGATCCTGGTGGCCAAGCTGATCGCCACCTCAGCCAAACAGATCGGCATGTTCCTGGCCATCCTGGCGGTGGTGAGCGCGGCCATCGTGGCCTTCATCATTTACACCATGACCATGGGCAAGATCCGCGAGATCGCGGTGCTCAAGCTGATTGGCACGCGCAACCGCACCATCGCCAGCATGATCCTGCAGCAGGCCATGGGGCTGGGGCTGATCGGGTTTGTGATCGGCAAGGTGTCGGCCACCATCTGGGCGCCCGTGTTCCCCAAATTCGTGCTGCTGCTGACCCAGGACGCGGTCACTGGCCTGGTGGCCACGCTGGTGATCTGCGCGCTGGCCAGCACGCTGGCGATCCGGGTGGCGCTCAAGGTCGACCCCGGTGCGGCCATCGGATGAACATGAACACCAACGCCATCCCAAGCCGCAGCGGCGGCATTTTGATTGAAGGCCTGCGCAAGGTCTATGGTCGCGGCGACGCCGCGGTGGAAGCCCTGAAACACGTGAACATGCAGGTGAGTCCTGGCGAGGTGGTGGGTCTGGTCGGGCCCTCGGGCTCGGGCAAAAGCACGCTGCTCAAGTGCCTGGGCGCCATCATCGAGCCCACCTCGGGGCGCATGACGCTGGGCGACGAGGTGATTTACGACAACCGCTGGCTCACGCCCGACCTGCGCGCGCTGCGGCGCGACCGCATCGGCTTCGTGTTCCAGGCGCCTTACCTGATCCCGTTTCTCGATGTCACCGACAACGTGGCGCTGCTGCCCATGCTCGCTGGCATGCCCAACGCCAAGGCCCGCGAACGGGCGCTGGAGTTGCTGACCGCGCTGGACGTGGCCCACCGCGCAAAAGCGCAGCCGTCGCAACTCTCGGGGGGCGAGCAGCAGCGCGTGTCGATCGCTCGCGCGCTGGCCAACAGGCCGCCAGTGATCCTGGCCGACGAGCCCACCGCGCCGCTGGACAGCGAGCGTGCCCTGGGCGTGATGCGCATCTTGAACCAGATGGCGCAGCAGTCGCAGACCGCCATCATCGTGGTCACGCACGATGAAAAAATCATTCCCACCTTCAAGCGGATTTACCACATACGCGATGGACAAACGGTGGAGGAGGCCGGCCAGGGTTTGAGTCTCGAGCGACCCAACGGCGCCGCGGTGCGGGCCTGAAATGCGGGTGCCCGAATCGCCTGGCTTGCCGGCGTCAGCGGCGCCGCTCCGGGCTATGGCCTAATAGCGGGGTTTTCAATCTTTTCTCTGGAAATTGTCATGGGCAACAAAATCGTCACCGAAGCCGACCGCAAGCGTACCCCGCGTCCGACCCCCATTCCCGGCGTGTCCCTGGCCTCGCATGGCCGTGGCCAGCGCGTGAGCCTGGAGCGCGGCGTGGCCACACGCAGCAAGAAAAACCCGGGCAAGCGCTCGAAAAAAGGCGGTTGAGCGCCGCGGGCGCGCGATCGCAGCCCGCTGAATGTCAACGAAAAAGCCCCGTCAGGGGCTTTTTCGTGCGCGCCGAAACCGCACGCACCGTGTTTGCGCTGATCGGCAGCCCCTACAATCCGCTCTTCCACCGGGGGTGCCCGTGCAGTGACCTGCGCGGGCTGAGAAATACCCCTCTCACCTGATCTGGGTTGTGCCAGCGTAGGGAGCGTGATGAAACGGCCGCCTTGTATGCGCAGCCGCCTGTATTCAACGCTTCCCACCGTGCGGGCAGGCGTTTCCACAAGGCGGTTCACATGCAACGGCGGTTTTTGTTTTCTGCGGCGCTCCTGTTGGCGCCCGCGCTTTCGCTCACTTCACAGGCGGCCTTTGCCCAGACGCCCACGCCGCTGCGGCTGCTCACGCACGGCTCGTTCGATCTGCCCAAAGAGCTGCTGGCCGGTTTCGAGCAGCAGCATGCTGTGAAGCTGCAGATCGTCAAGGCCGGCGATGCGGGCGAGATGGTCAACAAACTCATCCTCACCCGTGCCCGCCCCATCGCCGATCTCGCGTTTGGTGTGGACAACACGCTGCTGCCCCGCGCCCAGGCCGCCGGCGTGCTGGAGCCCTACACCGGCCCGGCCGCGGTGCGACCCGCCGCGGTGGATCTGGGCGCCGGTGTGGTGCCGGTGAGTTATGGCTATGTGAACCTCAACGTGGACAAAGCCTGGTTTGCCAGCAAGGGCCTGGCGCTGCCGACCTCGCTGGCCGACCTGACCAAGCCGGCTTACGCCAAATTGCTGGTGGTGCCCAACCCCGCCACCTCCAGCCCCGGCCAGGCGTTTCTGCTGGCCACCATTGCCGGGCTGGGCGAGTCCGCCGCTTTCGACTGGTGGGCGCAGATGCGCACCAACGGGGTGAAGGTGGTCAAAGGCTGGAGCGAGGCCTATTACACCGAGTTCAGCCGCAACGGCGGCACGCGCCCGATCGTGGTCAGCTACACCAGCAGCCCGGCGGCCGAGGTGTTCTACAGCAAGGAAAAAATCACCGTGCCGCCCACCGCCAACCTGTTCCTCCAGGGCGGCGTGTTTCGCCAGGTTGAGGGCGTGGCGCTGGTCAAGGGCGGCAACCCGGCGGCCCGCCACGTCGCTGGCCAGTTCATCGAGTTCATGCGCTCGGCCCCGGTGCAGCAGGCGCTGCAGACCACCATGTGGGTGTTTCCCGCCGAGGCCGGCGCGCCGCGTGTCGAGGTGATGCAGCAGCACGCGGTGGAGCCAGCCCGGTTCGACGCGCTGCCCGCGCCCCTCACCGAGCAGCAGGCCAGGGCGTGGCTGCGTCGCTGGACCGAGACGGTTTTGAAGTGAATCCCCCCGCGCCGGCGCGGTTGTCGCCTGCGCGCAGGCGGGCAGGGCCACCGGCTGCGGGGCGTCGGCTGCACGGCGCGTCCAGGCTCGGGTTCTTGGCGCTGTTTCCGCTGGGCTTTTTGCTGCTGTTGCTGGTGGCACCCGCGCTGCGGCTGCTGGGCGAAGGATTCGGTTCGGGCGGGCTGGGCAGCGACGGGTCGCTGCCGTGGCTTGCGCTCTGGCAGGAGGATTACCTGCGCTGGCGGGTGCTGTGGTCATTCCTGCAGGCGGCGATCACCTGTCTGCTGGCGCTGCTGCTGGGGCTGCCGGTGGCCTGGGTGCTGGCGCGGCGCGAGTTTGCTGGCCGTGCGCTGGTGTTGCGTTTGCTGATGCTGCCGTTTGTGGTGCCCACGCTGGTGGCCGCGCTGGGCGTGCTTGCGCTGCTCGGGCCGCGGGGCTGGCTGGGTGCGCCGCTGGCTGCGGCCGGTTTTTCGCTGGAAGAAACCCCCTGGCTGCTGCTCTACGGCAACCTGTTTTTCAACCTCTGCCTCGTGGTGCGCGCCGGGGTCGACGCGCTGGAGCAGGTGAGTGCGCCGCGGGTGGCTGCCGCGCGCACGCTCGGCGCCACGCCCTGGCGCGCGTTCTGGCGCGTGGAATGGCCGGCCATCGCGCCTTGGCTGGCATCGGCACTGTGCCTGGTGTTTCTGTATTGCTTCTCGGGTTTCGGCCTCGCGCTCATTCTGGGTGGCCAGCGCTATGCCACGGTGGAGGTGGAGATCTACACCCTGGTGGCGCACGAACTGGCGCTGGGGCCGGCGGGCGTGCTCGCGGTCTGGATGCTGGGGCTCACCGGCGCGGTGGCGCTCGGCTATGCCTGGTTGGAAAAGCGGCTGGCCGCGCCGGGCCGGGTGGTGCCGATCGGGCGCACGAGGCCGCGCGGCGCGGCGCAGTGGCTGGCCGTGTGGGCGGCGGTGGCGGTGTTGCTGCTGGTGTGCGCCGCACCACTGATCGCGATCCTGGCGCAGGCGGTGCGCGCGCTCTGGCAGGGCCAGGGTGCGGCGGTGCTGGGCGAGCCTGAAACGCTGGCCGCGTTGTGGAACACGCTGCGCTTCACCGCCATGGCGCTCGCGCTGGCCACCGGGCTGGGTCTGTCGCACGCGCTGGCGGTGCGGGCTTTGGACCGCGCGGGCGCGCGGCGGGGATCGGTGGCCGGGCAGGGCGCCTGGGCGCTGCTCTGGCGCGCGGCGGCCTACCTGCCGTTTGTGGTGTCACCGGTGACGGTGGCGTTTGGCCTGCTGCTGCTCTACCCGGGCTGGACCGCCAGCCTCGCGCTGCTGATCGGCGCTTATGCGCTGCTGGCGTATCCGTTTGTGGCGAAGTCGCTCATGGCCGCACTGGACAACCTGCCCGCGAATTACGAGCAGGCCGCGGCCTCGCTGGGCGCTCGGCCCTGGCGCGTGCTGTGGCGGGTCACGCTGCCGCTGGTGGGTCGGGCGCTGCGGCGCGGCATGGCTTTTGCCGCAGCCACCGCGCTGGGGGAATTCGCCGTCACGCTGTTTTTGTCGCGGCCCGAGTGGACCACGCTCACCACCCTGATCTACCAGCGGCTGGGCCGCCCCGGCGCCGCCAACCTCGACGCGGCGCTCGTCCTCGCCTGCCTGCTGATGGCGCTGGCGCTGCTGGCCTTCACCCTGATCGAAGGGCCGGCCCGGGAATCTGATGCCGGGTCTGGCCAGCGCTCAGACCGACGCCTTTGACAGCCCTTACCTTGAATCCACCATGCTTGAGCTGCGCCACATCGAAAAACAATGGAACCACCGGCCCCTGCTCGCTGGCGTGAATCTGCGGGCTCAGGCTGGCGAAACGGTGGCCTTGCTCGGCGCCTCGGGCAGCGGCAAGAGCACGCTGCTGAAGATCGTGGCCGGGCTGGAAGCGCCCGACGCGGGCACGGTGTGGTTCAACGGCGTTGACATCACCACGCTGCC
>JAIFNE010000120.1 GCA_020047875.1 Hydrogenophaga sp. | reverse complement strand
GCAAAGCGCGCAATGCCGCCTACAAAGCCTGCAACCAGGAACACGGCTTCACGGAGTACGCGCTGCAGGCACTCGCCACGGGCCACAAGAATGCTGCTGGTTTCGACAACCGTCTGGGTGCTCACGAAACCCAAAAGATCGCCAGTCGCGTATTTGCATCGTTGCAGGAATACGCCTTTGGTACGCGCGGTCGTCCCCGCTTCAAAGGCAAGCACAGACCCCTGCACAGCATGGAGGGCAAGAGCAATGCCGCAGGGCCACGCTGGCATGCGGATACCGCCACGGTTTCATGGGGCAAAGGCTTTGTGATGTCGGGTGCGCTGCCAACCAAGACCAAAGACCCGTACTTGCACGCCTGCTTGCAAGCCAAGACCAAATACTGCCGCATCGTGTGGCGCATGCAGGGCTCCAAGCGTCGCTGGTTTGTGCAGCTCGTGCAAGACGGTGTGGCACCTGCCAAATACTCCTCTGCAGCGGCCAAGTCGTCGGCCTGGACATCGGCCCCAGCACGGTGGCCGTGGTGGGGGACCATGCGGTCGGGCTGGAGCAGTTCGCGCACAGCGTCGAGCAGCCGTGGAAAGCCATGCGTGTCTTGCAGCGTGCGCAGGACCGTAGCAGACGGGCCACCAATCCAGATCGGTTCAATCCTGACGGCACGGCCAAGCGTGGTGCAAGCAAAGGCTGGGTACGCTCCAGCCGGTACCGGGCTCGCCAAGCCCGCCTGCAAGACATCGAGCGCAAGCTGGCCGAGGCCCGCAAACGCGATCACGGCCACCTGGCCAACAAGATACTGGGTCTGGGCAATGTGATCCAGACCGAGAAGCTGTCGTACCGCAGCTTCCAAAAGAATTTTGGCCGGAGTGCCAAAGTAAGAGCTGCCGGGATGTTCGTCTCGCTGCTGATCCGCAGGGCTGAAAGTGCTGGCGGTCAGGTAGTGGAACTCAACACCCAAAAGCTCAAGATGAGCCAGTACGACCACACCAGCGGTGTGTGTACCAAGAAGCCGCTGTCGCAGAGATGGCATGCACTCGGAGGGCCAGGAGAGAGCAACCAACAGGTGCAGCGCGACTGCTACAGCGCGTGGCTGGCCAAGTGTGTCCGGGACAATCAACACAAGCAACCCCAGCTCGATGAGAGTTGGGCGGCTGCGCAACCGCTGCTGAGACGTGCGGGCTTGTGTGTCGAACAATTGTGGAGTGGTGGGCGCTTGCGCTCGCCCACGGTAGCGTTCAAACCGCTGCCGTCAGACGCAATCGCACGTCAAAGAAGGTTTGTGCGTGGTCACGCGCGGGATGCTGTAGTCGAAAGACGAGAGCCCGCGAACCCCTCGCAATCTGCCTTCAGAACCCCCTGGCTTTAGCCATGGGGAGGTTCAGGGAAGTTCGTTCTTCTTGAGAAACGCCAGCCACAGCGCCTGGCGCGAAGCGTCGTGCGCAAACTCGCCCGTCAGGCCGACTGGTAGCGCGTCAGGAACTGCCATACCCCGTCTTTCAAATGTGGCCTTGATCGCTTGGGCCAGCAGATCAGTGTCCAGAGTTTCCCGTTCCAACAGCACCGACAGATCGAAGTAGTCCTTCAGGCGGCTGTTGGTCATGCCCAGCAATGCGATGGCGTGGAGCTTTTCCGCGATGACGGTGTACGTTGGGTAGGTCCGCAGCCGTGGCGCGGGCATTTCCTCCAGCAGGACAGGGTAGACCGAATCAACAGGCGCCGGGGTGACGGCGTCGCCGAAGCCGACATCGATTTGGGTCTTGCAGCGTGCTCTGGCCAGATCGCCTGCAATCATCACGCGAACGCCGCTGTAGCCAGCTTCCTTTCGGATCTCCTCGACCGTGACGGAGGCTGGGTCGAACACGATGCCGTCGTCGACCGGTACAGCTGCGATGTCCTGGAATACTTGGGCCACTGATTCCAGATCGCTGGCACCGAAGCCCAACAGATCGGCATCGCGTGTGGCCCGGTGTGGCATGTCGTACCAAAGCGTGAACAGCAGCGCTCCCTTGAGCAGAAAACGGTCCGCGTGCGGCGACTGGGTCAGCCGGTAGAGGATGCGCTCCAAGGCAAAGCGCACCAGCACCTGATTGAAATCGACACCTTGCGCCTTGGCGACATTGAGCAGACGCGCACGGACGGATGCCGCGACATTTGGGGTGGCCGCACTCATCCGACACTTTCCAGGTAGGGGCGCATCACGTTGGCTACGCGGCATATCTTGGCGAAACGCCAGATGTCGTCGACGGAAGCCTTGCTGCGCGCCCGGGCGTCCTTCAGTGCCTCCAGCGCCACATCCAGCCCGATCTTGTTACGGTGCTTGAAGCAGTCCGCCACGGTCTTGGCCACACCGTACACCCGGAGCCTGACGCCGTCGCGTTCGACTTCCTCAATCCCTGCCGAGTAGGCATCACCCGTGAACTGCACCATCTTGACGGGCGGGTAGTCGACCCGGGGCGCGTGGCTGCCCCGAGGCATGGCGATCCAGATCTGACGCGGCAGCTGCGTGGTCAGCTCATGAAACTGCAGCGCCGTAAGCAGGCAGAACACCGCTTGAGGTACCTTGGTTGCGATGGTGCCCAGGCTCTCGAATTCCGAAACCTGTGCATCCGGCAGACGGTACAGGCCACGCCCCACCTTCTCTAGTAGACCCGCAGCGGTCAGGCGCGTCAGAACGACCCGAGGCGCACTGATGGCGTCCAGATCGCTGGCGCGCAGTAGCCCCTTCTGGCTGGCCAGATCGAGGACGCGCTGATTGTGGGTACTGGAGAGCATGGGTGGAGTATGTTCCGGTATTTCGTCGAATGCAACTTTTAGAAGATAAAACGAAACATTTAGCAGGCCGTTGAAAAAGTGCTCTTCGAACGCATCAAGTTCGTGGACCTTGTTTGCGGTTTGCATTCGTCCTGGTGGCGAGTACAGCGTGGCCGGCGGCTCAGGTGCGTGCTTCGTCACGAATCACCCGAAACAGGCACAAGCCCAGTCAGCTTCTGATGTTGCCGAGCCATCTCGCCAAGAAGCACACCCACAAGTGGGCCACCGTCCATGTATCGTGCGTAGGACTGAGATACCGAAGCGGTAGCAAGGCCTTTTTCCCTCATGTGCGCAAAAGCAAGCTTGGCCAGATGCTCCTGGGCTTCACGATCGAGAGACTCCACGTGCCTCTTAGCTAGAGAGTCGGGCGTCTCTATGACATCTTGCACTGCAGGCGTGAGCCTCTCCCGTGAAACGTCTGGTTTCCGTGGCTTCACATCCTCGGCCGCAACAGGCTCGGCAATGTAGAGATCGAGCTCACCCAGAATAGATTTCAAGTAGGAAACAGCACTCGAAATTGGTTCCAGATCCTCTCGATTGACCCGCTCGCCTAGTTTCTTGAGAGCAGCTTTGAGTATGTCGTGGCCACCTCTCGCAGTTCGAGCCAATATCGAAATATCTGAGGCAGATATGCCAAGGCTTATCGCCTGAGCGAGCATGTCGGGAGGCACCCCCTCCTCCGCTACCAGCGCTCGACGTTTCCTGCGCACTGCAAACTGGACCTCGGTTACGGCCTTGCCCGTCCTCTTCTCAATCAACTCAATTTCGAGGTCGGTCTTGGCGTTGATCTCGACAATGGCATCGAGCACCGACTCCGACTTCACTTTGCGCCACTCTCGCTTGGGCTTGACGCGCTGCTCCTCGCTCCCAACTTGTTTGCTTGCGCCTTTTACACTGGGTGATCGCACTGCTCGGGCGGTGAGCGCCTCCACCCACCACTCTGGAGGTTGTGAGCAAGTGACTCCTGTAGGGTTTGTCCGATATCGTGCGCAAACTTCATACAGAGCGATGCTTGCGTATGTTCTAAGCGAACCGATTACGTCAAGGTCCAGCCGAGTGTAGAAAGCTGGATCCTTTAGTGCCGCCAGCACACGGGGGGGAAATGCCCACCGCAAATGCCAGGCCCCACCTTTTTTATCGAACTCTGCTTGTGAGAGCAGATTCATCGCGCCCCATCCGGTTGTGACAGAGTTCTTGTCAATCGACTCCCAGACCACCTCAGTTCGTAACATCTCCTTAAGATGAGCATGAGCGTTAGTCGACCAGTCGGCAGCCTCTCCAGGAAGGTGCGCCACGAGTTCGCTCAATCGAGCTTCGAAGGTCTCCTCTGCCAGCATGGGGTTCCCATCGGCAAGACGCCTCTGAAACTCACGCCCTCCTCTGTACAGGAGAGCGTTGAATAACTTTCTTGAGACGGGACTGAGCTTGCCCACAATGGGGACCATCACCAGCAGCTCATTCGGCTTCGTGAGGCTCGCGTCACTTGCGGAGCGTTTGGTCGAAGTGTCCAGATCGTTTTTCATAAATGGACAGACTATACAGCTTTTGGAGCAACAGCTCTGGACCCCTTGTCTCAGACGTACCGACCGGACAGTTGTCAAGGACGGATAAAGCGGACATCAGAGCACTTTTGACCGTACAACCTCCCTTCTCATGGACGGATAGGGCGGACATTTGCTCCCCTCGTCCATCGCAAGGTCGAGAATTGGTCTTTCAAAACAGCTGCGCTGGTGATTTTGCGTTCACAGCGCTAAACAAAAATCAGTTGTGACCAAGTGAGGATGTGCCGGACACTTGGACGTAGGAAGCGGACTTGAGGACGGATGGGCCGGACAGATGGACGGACAGATCGGACAGATCGGATAGAAAAGATCAATTAAATCATGGATCTATCTTAGTTATCCACACCTTAGAATTCTTCAAGACTCTTCTCTAGACTTCATCAAGACTGGCGATGGGATAAAAAATGAGAGCCAAGCTCGGTGAGTAGGTGATCAAGGCTTGCCTAGCGGCACATTTTTCGAGGTTTCAGCGTTTTGAGCGTTACCTAGCTAAAATTGCAGAATGAACAAAGTCCAACCTCTCATACCCTCGTTGGGTCTAGCCCAGCTCGAAGCCGTCAGCGAAAACGCGTTGCAAGTGGTCAGTCAAGTGCGCTCTGCAATGCTGGCTCCCGAGTCGCGCAAGCGCCCTCCTTCATACAACAGCAGCCAACTGGCAGATCTCTGCGGTATCGATAAAAACCGACTGCAGTACCTCGTAAAAAAAGGGGAACTCCCCTCGGGCGCTCGCGAAGACAGCACCCGTCGCGAATGGTCCTTGAATGAGGCACGTACCTGGGTTCGCTCACTCAGAGCCGATCGACTCCGAGACCCTTCAAAAGCACCTGGTGCCACCATCACGGTTGCCAACTTCAAAGGTGGTGTCTCGAAAACAACCACCGCTGCGGCTCTTGCCCAGGGCCTCTCTCTTCGGGGTCACAAGGTCCTTGTAATTGACTGTGATCCACAGGGTTCTCTCACGACTCTTTTCGGCGTTCTTCCCGACACAGAGGTGAATGAGGCGGACACCATTCTCCCGCTTTGCGCTGGAGAAGCAGATTCTGTTATGTCCGCAGTACAAAAAACGTATTGGGAAGGGATAGATCTGATCGCTGCCGCTCCCCTCCTCTTCAACGCAGAATTTTTGCTGCCAAGCCGCCAGAAAACGGAGCGTGGTTTTGCTTTCTGGCGTGTGCTCGATGACGGACTCACCGCAGCTCGTGATGAGTACGACGTGATCATTATCGATACGCCTCCATCCCTTTCTTACATCACCATCAACGCACTGATCGCTGCCGACGGGGTGCTGATGCCGCTCCCGCCCAATGCTTTGGATTTCGCTAGCTCTGCACAGTTCTGGAGCCTTTTCACAGAGGTATGCGGAGGGTTGTTCAAGGCTGGCGGGGATGACAAAAAGTTCTCTTTCGTTGACGTGGTGTTGTCGCGTGTAGATCGCGCCGATGCTGTCAGTGTTGCTGTTCGGCAATGGATTGGATCTGCCTACGGACCACATGTCATTCCGGTCGAGATTCCAAAGACGTCGATAGCGGCAAGTGCGAGTGCTGAGTTTGGCACTGTGTACGACCTTGAGCCCTCCTCCGTTCAGGCCAAGACTCTCAAACGAGCACGAGACGCATACGAGCAATTGGCTGACTACGTTGAGCTCCAAGTTGCGGGTGTCTGGGCCCACTCGGCTCAGGTTGTAAGCGATGTTATGAAAAGAGGTTGAGGCATGAGCCAAAAGAAACCTTCTGTGAAAGATCGTGCGTTGGCGGCCATTGGTACTGCGCATGCAGGGGTGCAGCAATCTCAGACACCGCCGCGCACGGGACCTGGCGCATTGATGGCCCACCTTGCGAAAGAGTCGGATGCGCAGCTTGAGAATGAAAGGCTCCGCAGCGAGCTGCGGTCTTGGCAGGGAGCAGTACCCGTAAGAAAGCTTGATCCTGCTGATGTCGTAGCCTCCCAGTGGTCCAACCGCCATGCGGACAGCTTTAAGGGTGCCGATTTCGAGGCGCTTAAGCAAGAGATCGAAGCTTCCGGTGGCAATGTCCAGCCAATCAAAGTCCGGCCCATTGCTTCTGGTCAGCACGCGGGTAAGTTCGAGGTTGTTTTCGGCCACCGGAGACACAAGGCGTGTCTTGATCTGGGCATTCCAGTTTTTGCACTTGTTGAACCCATCGATGACCGCGGACTGTTCGTTGAGATGGATCGCGAGAACCGTCAGCGGGCAGATCTCCGGCCTTACGAGCAGGGCGAAATGTACCGTCGAGCACTCACCCTCGGATTGTTTTCGAGCATGAGAAAGCTAGCTGAGGCAATCGGTGTGCCGGTCAGCCAAGTGTCTAGGGCACATCAGATCGCATCTCTTCCTGCAGAGATACTTTCAGCGTTTTCAAGTCCACTCGACATCCAGTTCAGATGGGGTGCGCATTTGGCTGGCGCGATTGAACAGCGTCCTGAGTCCACGCTGAAGATTGCTTTGGGGATCGCAGCCGCTCGCGCTGAAGGTCAAACCTTCACCCCGAACGAGGTCTTCGTGCGCTTGCTGGAGATTTCCCAAAGTGAGATGCTTCCATCGGAAGTTATCAAGGCTGCTCAAGGTAACTCCTCAGCAAAACTCACGCGCAAGGGTGGCAAGCTCTTGATTGAGTTTGAGGAGAAGTCGCTCTCTGCGAAGGCTCTGGCAAAGCTGAAAACTGAGATTTCGAGGCTTCTTGAATAGGGTGTTGCACGGTGCAACACTCCAACCCAAGGGGTGTGGATCTTGAAACCAAAGGGGGGTGTTGCACCGTGCAACACCCCCCCCTTTTTTTCATCCGTGGTCAGCCAGCATCGACCGGATCATGCGGCTCAGTAACGCTGGTCTGCGACGATGAAGCTGTTGTTCGGCTGAGCCCTACCCTTAAGCATTGAGGCTCGGGAGGGATGAATCCAGACCCCCAAAACAATCAAGTCGTAGTTTTGACAAGGCCAGAGTGGGCATCAAAGACAGCAAAATGTCTACTGAAAAGCCTTCGAGATAGTCTGTACCTGGCGCTCAAGCGGTGCTTTCGCATAGATGTTCATGGTTGTGCTGATGCTGGCGTGACCCAGCTGAGCTTGCACCACCTCCATCGGTACCTCGCGTTCGATGGCACGAGTGGCGAAGGTATGACGTAGCCAATGCGCGGACGCTCCGTTGAGTGCCTGACGCTCGGCATACGGTAGAGCGCAAGCGTTGATCGCTCTACCAAGCCAGGTTCGTACGGTGAGATACAGAGCCTGGTAGCCGATTGGCTCCATGGGATCCTTGACGCTTGCCAGCAAGGGAGCACCACCAGGGGCGACGCCCAGGTCGCCGAGACCCCGATAGCGTAGATACTCCTCGAGTGCATGGAGTGCCGCTGGAGGGATGGCTACAACGCGTGGTTTACCCCCCTTCCCCATGACCTGCATCACGTAGCCTCCGCTGGCAAAGCGAAGATCACTCAGTTTCGCTCTCAGAAGCTCGGCTGTGCGCAGACCCACGCCAGAAACGAATTCGACAATGAAAAGCATGCGGGCCCGTGCAGGGGAGGGCGGCTGTCCCTCAATGAAGCGCACGATCTCCGCTTGACCATCAGGCGTGAAAGCCCGGGTGTCTACCGTGTTCACTGCGGTCTTTTTCATCGACGCTCGCGACTTGATCAAGGGCCACGGATTCTGTGTGAGGTAGTTCGCCAGCTTGAGGTAGGCGAAGAGGGCACCCACAATATTGAGCAGATGGTGGCGGCTGGACTCAGAGAGCTGGCCGCGAAAGGGTGCCCAGCCAGGTTGTCCGGGCTTGGCGCGCTCGCGCGAGATCCAGGCTGGAGGGATGTTTTCGGTGAAGGCCCGGAACGCCAGGCAATCTTCGACCTTAACGTCAACAAAGCGCAGACCGCCTCGTTCCCGTTGCAACCAAAGCATGAAGACACGGGCCTCGCGCCAGAAGCTTTTGACAGTAGCAGCAGAGCCGGCGTGGGTCTGAATCCAGCTCTGCACCGCCTGCAGGTCGCTTGTGGCAGCCAGCATCGAACCGGGGACCAGAGAATGCGCTTCTTGGTGGAGCAACTGCAGCGACTGCTGAGCGGGGTCTGACGGGGTCTGCTCGAACTGAAGAGAATGAATGGGAAGACTGGCCAGGGCAGGGGAGGGCAGGGCGAACAACCGCTTCACAGGCACTGCAGCGGCCGGGATGAGGGTGTGCAGGTGGTCAACGATGCGCTGAGCTTTCCCTTTACCCACGCCGGGCAAGCCGGCGTACCAGCGCCCGCCAACAGCCACCGCCTTTGCCAATTCACCCAGGTTGATGAAGCCCGCACCAATGAGCTTGGCAGCTGTGCGCTCATCGAACCAGCCGTCGACATGGTGCTCAGGGCGGGGGACTTCGGCGCCACTGGTCTCCAGCCGCCGAAGGAGATCCAGCTGGCGTTGGCGCAGACGATCGCGCCGCGCGCCTTTTTTATCGGGCGGGAAAGCGGCCTCATAGAACTCCAGCTGCTCGATTTCACTCCAGCCGTCCAGAGCTCGTTCTGCGATGAACTCGTCCAGCGTGGGCCGTTCTGAAGCTTCCCGCGGCCTGATCAGCACACCGATCAATCTCCACGCCGAATCGCCCCGGCGACGGGCCAGCGCACGCACCAGGTCGACCGCCTGGCGGTGGGCGGTAGTGGCTTCCAGGCCGTGCTCGATGCCCAGGTAGCGCCGCGCACTTTGCACCAGGTCAATTCCCTCCGCAGTCGCGCGCAAATGGGCGAAATGGTGGGGCCCCAGGCGGGTCACGAAACGGAGATTGCTCGCTCCGGCGCGTCGTAAGTCCTTGATAGGCTTGGATTTCGTGGCTGCCAGGACTGGAGAGGCCGTTTCTGCCATCACTTTTTGCACTTAAGATAAGGTTACATAATCTTATATTGGTTGATAGATTCCGGCAAGTTCCTAGGCTTGTGGAGCAGCGCTGCAGCGGGCGTACCAGCAGCTGAAGCAACGCCAGGAGTGAGCAAGAGGTGGGTGCCAGGCCGTGAGCCGCTGAGCCCCCCCCGATCGCAGGGATGCAGGCCCCGCACTCAGCCCTACGCCTACGGCGCGGGTAGACCGCCAAGAAATAAATCTGATATCAGATATCAGATATCAGATAACGATATGAGATATGAGCTATGACATGAACACACGCCTTGTCACCTACGAGAACGTCGCCGCCGCCGCGCAGGGTCTGCTCGACGCCGGGCAGCGCCCGTCCGTCCGCACCGTCATTGCAGCCCTTGGCGGCGGATCCCCGAACGCCGTCCTGCCCTTGCTCAATGAATGGAAGGCCTCGCGGCCAGTCGTGCAGGGTGCTGACATTGCGATTGATCCGCAGATCGGCCAGCTCATTGCACGCCAGATCGGCGCTGCCGTTGCAGATGCTGTCCGCAGCGCAGAGCAGCGGTCATCCGAAGTCCAGGCAGATGCAGAGGCGGTTGCAGAGGCAGGCCGCGAAGCAGAAAAAACAGCACAGGGTCTCGCCGAAGAGCTTGACCAGGCAAAGGCCAAGCTTCAGCAGCAAGCTGGGCAACTGGAAGAGCGCGTTCGGGAGTTGGATGACGTTCGGCAGGCAGCGAAGTTGTCGGTAGAGACCGCCGAAGCAAAGGCCGAACGAGAGCGCGAGGCGGCAGAGTCGGTTCGCCAGGAACTCGTCAGGACACAGATCCGGACCGAAGCAATTCCGCGTCTCGAATCCGAAATCGACGCTCTGGCGTCTCGTCTTCAGAAGGTAGAGGGAGAGTTGGCCGCCGCCCGCCAGGCACTGTGGAACTCGCTGCGCGTCTGTCCAAGGCCGAGGAACAGACGGAAAAGGTTCGGACGGATTTGGCAGCTTCTCAAGAGCGTGAGCGCACACTCATGCTGACTGCTCAAAAGTCTGTGGACCACACCCCACCACCTCACGGCGGTGCTCTGTAGAGGTGGCGGAGTTCGGTGGATTGGGGCTGAACCGGGATGACACTGCTGCGAACCACGAGGTTGGCACCCACCAGGATTTTGATCGCAGGCTGCCGTTCGCTTGACCGAATCTGGTCGTCGAGCACCGAGATAGCAAACTGGCCAATCTTGCGCTTGGACACATCGATCGTGGTCAAAGTGTCATGGGGCGCACTCGCTCGGTGTCGAGCGCGATTGCACCACCCGCCACCGGCAGCCACAGCCATTGCTCAAGAACCTTGGACCCGGTGGCCGTTTCAATGGCATCGGCATAGGCTGCCAGCTGACCCTGATAACTGCCCACGATCTCATCCCATTGCTGCTCTCCCAGGGGTGATGACTTGTGGTCGATGAGCACATAGCCCTGATCGGTCTCCAGCAGCAGGTCAATGCGTCCGTTGAGGATTTGACCGTTGGGCATCAGCGCTGTAACAGGGACCTCGGCCTTTGCAGTGCAACCGTGCCAGCGCTGCCGAACCCAGGCATGGAAAGCCTCGATCTGCCGGCACAGGTCGGTGGCAT
Source organism: Hydrogenophaga sp. (assembly GCA_020047875.1). Lineage (GTDB taxonomy): Bacteria > Pseudomonadota > Gammaproteobacteria > Burkholderiales > Burkholderiaceae_C > Hydrogenophaga. The sequence goes on along the minus strand of JAIFNE010000120.1, from coordinate 5,491 downwards.
TGATGTGTGTACGCACCTGGAAGGCCTGCAGCACCTGCGAGACCCTTGCTTCAGACAGCCAGGCGCCTTCGTTGGTGAAGCTCGCGGCCAGACAGGCGTGGATGGCGCTGCCGAGTACGCCCCAGTCCACCCCTGGCATGACAGAGATCCGCGCTCCGACCGTCACCTTTTCAACGGACCTGCCCTCCGTGGCCGCAACGTTTGACGGGTTGAAGAGCAGTGGCCATCGTTCGACGGTGGGATGGTCCTCGGGCCAGAACAGCGGAACGGGTGCTGAGGCATCGGCGACCATTTGCGCATCAGCCTCCAACTGCCAGGTCAAGGCCGGAAGGGAAACACCCGCAGGCGTCTGCAGTTCTGTGGTGGTGTCGTCTCCCTCGATCAGCCAGGGCGCATCGAGGCAGTCCAGCCATGCCTGCGCCTTGGCCTTGCCCTTCAGGGCGAGCACGAGCATTTCCCGAGGGCGCGTCATGCTCACATAGAGCAGGCGCTGAGCCTCGGCCACGGCAGCCGCCTGAAAAGCCTGTGCGGTCGCGGATCCATCGATGGCGTCCTTGACGGCAATACCACTGGATTGCTGCCCGAACGGCCACGGCCAGTAGCGGATGAAACGGTCTTTCAGGGGGTTGACTGCATCGACGCCAGTCTGGGAGATGGTCGAGATCCCCCACAGCCGGTTGCGCACGTCCTTGTCCAGGTCGGTGAGGATGACCACCGGCCATTCCAGGCCCTTGGCCGCATGGTGGGTCAGCACGCGCACAGCGTCCACACCCGGCTCGGCCAGGGCGTCGTCCATGGCCAGGGCCTGGGCACGTAGCCAGAGCAGCAGACCGGACACGGTAGAGGCTTGACGGGTGCCCTGACAGACATCTTCGTATTGCGCCGCCATGTTCAGCAGCGCCTCCAGATTGGCCAGCCGTGTTCGGGCCACAGCCACCTCCTGACGCCATTGCAGGACGGTTTGAGGGATGTCGCAGGCCGCGATGACCCGGCGCAGCGCTTCGTAGGGTGTGAGCAGCGGCAGTTCAGAACGGAGCCTGGCCAGCCGGGCCAGGACAGGGTGGATGTTGTCACCGGACTCACGCCATGCCGACCTGCGTCCGCCTTGCTGCAGGTAACTCAGACGGTCAGCCAGCCAGACTTCGGGCGCCTGCCCATCGACCAGCGACAGGATCTCGGCGGTGGCCACCGTGTCGCTCGGGTCGTTGAGACGCCTCAGACAGGCCAGCGCCAGGGTGGCTTCGGGAGTTGCGAGGAGTCCTGGCTGGGCGGTGGCAGCAGGCACACCGGCTTGCCTGAGCCGAGCCGCGGCCTGGATGACCGCCTCGTTGGAGCGGCACAGGATGGCGATGTCGCGCGCCTGCAGCGGTCGCAGCTCTCCGGTGGACTTGTCGGGGATACGGTAGGCACTGGTGAGCAACTTGCGCACACCTTCAACCAAGGACTGGGCGATCTCGCCCGCGTTCTTGCCGCCGAGTATCCAGCGACAGAGCGCGGGGTTGTCGGTGGACTCCGACCGCTGGGCTTGCAGCGCCACATCATCGACTGTGAGTGAGCTGGAGAATGCGGGCACGAACACTTCGTTGACGATTTGAACCAGGGCAGGGCGCGAGCGCCAGGACCCACCCAGGATGCGCTTGTGACCGTCCATGTCGGGCAGGGCCGCCACGACGGCCTGCATCAGATCCGTGTCGCTGCCGCGGAATCCGTAAATGGCCTGCTTGATGTCTCCCACCCAATAGGTGTGTTTGGCCAAGCGCGAGAGCTTGAGAAACAGCGCGAGCTGGATCGGGCTGGTGTCCTGGAACTCGTCCACCAGCAGCAGGTCCAGCTCGTCGCCGAGCACGCCCGCCACCTCCGGGTTGTCCACCAGCTTGAGCAGCAGGTGCTCCTGGTCGGTGAAATCGACCACGCCCAGGGCCAGCTTTCGGTTGCGGTAGTGATCCAGGGCCGCCGCGCAGATGGCGAACATGTGCTCCAGATAGCCTCGGATATCCGCGTGCAATTGGGGGTGGGCATCACAGGCCCGGGCCAGCATCTGGATGGGCTCGGCCAGAAAGACCAGTCCTTTCTCCGGTGCCTCCTTGGACAGTGAGATCCACTGCGCCCAGGTGACTGCTCCCTGTTGGAGAGCCCGGTCAAACTGCTCAAGAGCGGTAAGGAAGGCCTGGGTTTTTTTGACCGTGGAGGTCTCGGCCGCCTGGCGCAGTTGCGGCAGCGCGCGCCGGATCTCGGTGGTCAGGTCTTCTGTCAGCGTGACGCGCAGCGGGGCCGGAAAATAGCCCAGCAGGTTGTCGGCGTTGAGCTGGGCAAACTCAGCCAGCTTCTCCGCAGCGATGTCGTTGCCGCGTGCCTGGGCCAGCAAGCTGGCGATGTCCCCAGTCCAGTCCTTGATGCCCAGACGGTAGGCGAGTTCTGAAACGGTTTTGACCTCCTCACGGCTCATGGCCGCCTCAATGGCTTCACGCACCAGCTGTCCTGTCTGCGTCTCGTCGAGCACTTGCTGCCGGGTGGCCATGCCCGCTTCGAATGCAAAACGCTCCAGCAGGCTGCCACAGACGCTGTTGACCGTGCCGATCCGGGCCTGGCCCATGGCATTGGCCAGGTCGATGCGCCCGGCGCCCAGCAGGTGTTGGCGCACACGCTCGCGCAGCTCGGTGGCAGCTTTTTTGGTGAAGGTGGTGGCGATGACGCCACCGGGTCGCACCTGTGCGGTTTCCAGCAACCCGCCCAGGGTCTGCATGAGGGTGTGGGTCTTGCCGCTGCCGGCACCCGCGCTGATGAAGGTCAGGCTCATTGGTCGTCCTTCCAGCCGGCGAGTGTCAGGTAGTCGTTGTAGTTGGGATTGAGCACCTCGGGCCTCAGACCATCATCGGGTGGATCGGCATCGCTTGCTTCGTCCAGCACCACCTCGATTTGCCCCTGGTCGAGCTGCTGGCGCCGCCACTGCCAGCTGACCAGGAAGCGTTGCCACAGTTGCGCCGGCCCCTCATCGGCCGTCTCGCTTTTCTTGCGCACCAGCCGGGCTTGCGGAAAGAATGTGCGGTCGGTGGCCAGCAGTTCGCCGGAGCTCAGGGAGAAATACGCCAGTTGCGGCCAGCGACCGCTTCGTTGGCGCACGATCTCGCCGTACAGCACCAGCTGCAGATGGCGGTTCTCGGCCAGCTTGTCTGTGTAGGTCTTGACACCCCACTTCATGTCGATGATGGCCTGCTGTCCATCGGCACGCGTGACCAGCAGGTCGCCATAGCCCTGGATGGCGCCACCGGTGAATTGACCCTCCAGCTTCTCTTCTGACACCACGGAGACCACGTTCGCAGCCCGCCACTGTTGACGCAGCTGCTGCAAAGCCACTTTGAGCTTGCGCCTGAGGGAAGCCAGTTCCTCCTGTCGGCCCGGCATCAGCAGCACGGCACCCTCCTGGGACACCAGGGTCTCGAAAGCGGCATCGAACCACGAATCGAAAAGTTCATCGGCCTGGGTGAGCGCATCGGGCCTTTGCACGTATCGCTCGACCAGGTGGTGAGACAGGTTGCCGTAGAGCAGCACCCCATCGCTGACGTCCAGCACGCTGCTGGGGCTGAGCGCCGCCGGATAGCGGAGCACCCACAGAAAAGGGTTGAACAGGAAGGACTCCAGGCTGGAGAAGGATTCCGTCGCGCGGGGCGGGAGGTTGACCCCGGCAGGCAGCGTCCACCAGCGACGAGGCCTCGGCAGGGGTCGGTGGGCCACCGGCTGCAGGCCTGGATCGGTCAGTGTCGATTCCATGGTCTGGGCCTGGGGGCCGTTACCCTTCTCAAAGAGCGACTCCAGCAGCAGCCAGACCGGGTGCACCTCGGTCCCGGGGGGCGGCAGGATCAGCACCAGGCGGCGCTTGGCCGCCAGAACCGGACGCAGCCAGTGCTGCGCATCACGCGCCAGCAACTCGGTCATGTCGGGCAGCAGCACACCGGCGGTCTTGAGGTCGGCGATCTCGGCGCGCGACCACGGATGGCTGGCCAGATGGCCCGGTGCCTGCAATTGCCACCAGACCACCTGTTCTGCCGCCTCGGTGGCCGCTCCTGGGTGGGAAACGGTGCGACACGCACCCACCTGCGCGGTCAGCAGCGGGTTGCTGCCGCCCTGTGCCGTGGCTTGCGCCAACAGGGTTTGCAGGGACTGGGCACCGATATGCGTATCGCCCTGCAGTGCCAGGGCCTGCAGCGCACGCTGCAGCGTGAGTGTCTGGGACAGCCCGCTGTTGAAGGCCACCTGGCGTGCTGGGTCCGGGTCTTTCAGGCGCCCTTGCAGGTACTTGGCCAGTGCGTGCAGGCGCTCTGTCAGGACTGGCAGGGGCGCGCCTTGTACCGGGTCGTGGCGCTCGTGCTCGATCCAGAGACGGATATGTTCACGAACCGCGGGCCAGCTGGCAGCAGCCGATGCACATTCGGCTTCGATCTCCTTCATGGCCTGTTCCCATGCGGGGCCGTGGCCGATGCCGGGGGACTGGGCCAGCATCTGGGCCAGCCGATGGCGAGCCACGCGGGGGACTGGACAGATCGGATGGGTCAGGAACTGCAGCAGTCCGTACAGGTCCAGTGGGCGCCACATCTGACCGAGTACGAGGGGCAGCACCTGCAGAGCCGGTCGCAAGGCGCTGGGCTCCTTGAAGCCTTGACGTGGCAGCTGGGCTGCGGCCAGGACCTCATCGAGCACACCCACCGTCGGTGCGCACAGCAGCGTGTCTGCCGGTTGATCGGCCAGCACGCTGGTCAGGCAGCGCGCCGCCAGCCAGCCTGTTTCTGCCTTCAGCACCCGCACGCTGCCATCGTCCAGCCAGTGAAGGCTAGGAGCGGCGGTGCTGGCTGCGGTGTCGGTGGCCAGCAAAGCCCGCTGCAACTGGCCCAACATCGTGCCCTCTGGCGCTGCCGTGCCCACCGGCGATCGCTCCACGGGATTCAGGCGTACCAGCACACGTTGCCAGGCCTCAGGCCACCACGATAGGGGTTCGAACAGGGTGAGCTGGTTGATACGCGCCGATTGTGTTTGCAGCACCGAATCGACGCTGGCGAGCCGCTCGCCAACGCTCGGAGCCAGTTTCCCCGGGACTTGGGCTTCCAGGGCCGCCATATCCCGCAAGCGCCGAGAGGGGGCGCGGTTCAGCGCCGCCGCATGGGGATCACGCCATCCGTGCAGGTGCCACTGGTCTCGCCACGCCAGCAAGCTCGCTGCGGTGCCCAATTCATCGACACCCAGGCTCTGGTGGTAGAAGCGCTCGGGGTGATCCAGCCGCTTGAGCAGCTCACGGTACTGCAGCACCCGTTCGGCGCCGCTGGGCTCCTGTCTCAACAGGCCCAGCTGTGTTTCCAGCACATTGAGCAGGCCCAGCGGGCCGGTGGTGAGGGCGTCTAACTCGCTGGCATTGGCCTGACCGCGCTGTCCGTCCAGCAACAAACCCACGTGTAAATGCATGTCCCTGCCTTGTTAATCTGTTTTTCTTGCCCGAGGTGTG
>JAIFNE010000163.1 GCA_020047875.1 Hydrogenophaga sp. | reverse complement strand
CTCGGCGCCATACAGGACACGGCGGTCAACCAGTATGTGAGCAGCCTGGGCCAGCGTATGCACCGGCTGACACACCGGCCCGACATGCCTTATTCGTACCGCGTGCTCAACGCCAACTACGTCAACGCCTACACCTTCCCTGGCGGGGCCATGGGTGTCAGCGTGGCTTCCATCACCTCGCGGCATGCACTTGCTTGCGATAAATGGCTTCCTACAGCGCATGGGCTGTGACCAGGGCCAGAACGGAGTACGGCGTGCTCATGTTGGCGCTATCATCCGTTGATGACTGTTGATGTTTTAAGTTTCAACCAATCCACTTTTTGACTGGAGTGTCCATGAGGCGTCGTTCCCTGGTTTCGCTGGCTACCGTGGTAGCCGTATCCGCCGCCATGCTGGCGCCGCTGGCCGCGCATGCCCAGGCCAAAACCCTGCGCATCGTGCCGCACGCCAACGTGACCATCCTGGACCCGATCTGGTCCACCGCGTTCGTCACGCGCAACCACGGCTACATGATCTACGACACGCTGTTCGGCACCGACGCCAGTGGCGCCGTCAAGCCGCAGATGGTGGACAAGTGGAATGTCAGCAAGGACAACCTGACTTGGACCTTCACGCTGCGCGATGGGCTGGAGTTCCACGACGGTGCACCCGTGACGAGCGCCGACGTGGTGGCCTCCATCAAGCGTTGGGCCAGCCGCGACAGCTTTGGCGGCGTGATGGCCAAGAGCGTGGCCGACTACGCCACGCCCGACGCCAAGACCTTTGTCATCAAGCTCAAGGCGCCCTTTGGGGTGATGCTGGCAGCGCTGGGCAAGCCCTCCAGTAACGTGCCCTTCATCATGCCGGCGCGCATTGCGGCCACGCCGGGCAGCGAGCAGATCAAGGAGAGCATCGGCTCCGGGCCCTACAAGTTCGTGCAGGCAGAGTACAAGCCGGGCGAGCGGCTGGTGTACGTCAAGAACGACAAGTACAAGTCGCGTCCTGATGCGCCCAATGGCACCACTGGCGGCAAGCCGGTGTTTGTGGACCGGGTGGAATGGGTCATCATCCGCGACCCACAAACCCAGTTCAACGCGCTGGTGGCCGGCGAGGTCGACATCATCGAGCAGCCCACCTTCGAGCAGTACGCCTCGCTCAAGTCTACCAAGGGCGTGCAGATCGTCGATGCCCAGCCGGCCGGCCTGCAGTACATCTTCCGCTTCAACCACAAGCACCCGCCGTTTGACAACGTGAAGATCCGCCAGGCCGCCATGGTGGCGCTGGGCCAGGAGCAGCACCTCAAGGCTCAGGTTGGCGCGCCGGGCATGTACAAGTTCTGTAAGAGCATGTTCCCCTGCGGCACACCTTACGCCAGCGACAACACCAGCTTCTACACCGGCATCGCCGACCCGAAGAAGGCCGCGCAGATGCTCAAGGACGCCGGCTACAAGGGAGAGCCCGTGCTGCTGATGCGCCCGACCGACCTGGCGTCGATTGCCAAGCTGCCGCTGGTGGCCAAGCAGCAGTTGGAGGCGGCCGGCTTCAAGGTCGACATGCAGCAGATGGACTGGGCCACTCTGGTGGCGCGCCGCGCCAAGAAAGACGCGCCCGCTGCCGGCGGCTGGAACGCCTTCATGACCACCTGGACCGCTGGCGACATCCAAAACCCGCTGACCATGGCCATGATGAACGCCGCTGGCGACAACGGCTGGTTCGGCTGGCAGGACGACAAGCAGATCGAGGAGCTCAAGGTCAAGTTCGCCCAGGCCGGCAGCGACGCCGAAAAGAAAAAGCTGGCCGAGCAGTTGCAACTGCGCGCGATTGAAACCGCGTCGCATGTGCACCTGGGCCAGTACAACAACCCGGCCGCCCTTCGCGACAACATCAGCGGCATCGTGCCGGCGGGTGCGCAGGTGTACTGGAACGTCAAGAAGAACTGACGCCACCCCCGTCGCTTGCCCGCGGCCCGTGGCCACAATCCCCCCGCAATGGGGCGACACCAGCCGTCCGGCAGAGACGGGCCGGCTGGTGTCTGCTGGATTGGCTTCGCTCCGGTTTTGATCTTCACTGCCAGGGAGGGCGCGTGTGCTGAGATTCCTGTTCAATCGGCTGCTGGCCATCCTGCCGGTGCTGCTGGTCGTGGCCGTGGTGGTCTTCCTGATCCTGCGACTCACGCCGGGCGACCCGGCAGCGGTGATTGCCGGCAACAGCGCCACCAACGACGACATCGAGCGCATCCGCGAGCAGTTGGGGCTGAACCGGTCCTTGCTGGCGCAATTTGGCATCTGGTTCTGGGGTGTGCTGCAGGGTGATCTGGGGCACTCGTTCTACCTGGGCAAGCCGGTCACCGAGCTGATCATGCAGCGGGTCGAGCCCACCCTGTCGCTGGCCTTCGGCACCATCGTGCTGGCGGTGCTGATCGCCGTGCCGCTGGGCACGCTGGCCGCGTGGCGCATGGGGGGGTGGCTGGACCGGCTGCTCTCGGGCTTCTCGGTGCTGGGCTTTTCGGTGCCGGTGTTTGTGGTGGGCTACATCCTCATCTACCTGTTCGCCATCCAGCTCAACTGGTTTCCGGTGCAGGGCTACCGGCGGCTGTTTGGCCCGTCGTCCGAAGGCGTGGGCGCCTGGGCGCAACAACTGGTGCTGCCCTGGATCACCCTGTGCACCATCTATGTGGCACTGATTGCCCGCGTCACCCGCGCCAGCGTGTCTGAGGCGCTGACCGAGGACTACATCCGCACCGCCCGCGCCAAGGGCATTCGGGAGTCGGCCGTGTTGCTGCGCCACGCCCTGGCCAACGCCGCGGTGCCCATCGTCACCGTGGTGGGCATCGGCGTGGCGCTGCTGATCGGCGGTGTGGTGGTGACCGAAACCGTCTACGCCATTCCGGGCCTGGGCTCGCTCACGGTGGACGCGGTGCTCAACCGCGACTTTCCCGTCATCCAGGGCCTGGTGCTGGTGTTCAGCGTGTTGTATGTGCTGATCAACCTGTTGGTCGATTTGAGCTACTTGTTCCTCGATCCCCGCATCAGGTACTGACATGGGCATCCTCCAAAAACTCTGGCGCAACAACGCCATCCGCTTCGGCACGGTGGTGCTGGGGCTGCTGCTGGTCATCGCTGCGGCCGCGCCGTGGCTGGGTACGGTCGAGCCTTCGGCCATGGACTTCAACCACATTAACACCGCCTCGGGCGTCCGTGGCGAGTTCGCCTTGCCCACCGGCGAGGCGGTGCCTCACACCTTCTGGATGGGCACCGACAACGCCGGGCGCGACATCTACAGCCGAGTGGTCTATGGCACCCGCGTGTCGCTGCTGGTGGGCCTGTTCACCGCCACGGTGGCGGTGGCGCTGGGGGCTTTGCTCGGCATGCTGGCCGGTTACTTCCGGGCGGTGGACGCGGTCTTGATGCGCTTCATGGACGGCCTCATGGCCATCCCCGCCATCCTGCTGGCCATTGCCCTGGTGGCGGCGCTGGGCGCGCAGCTCTGGACGGTGGTGGTGGCCATTGCCGTGCCCGAGATTCCGCGGGTGACGCGGCTGGTGCGCTCGCTGGTGTTGAGCCTGCGCGAAGAGCCATTCGTGGAGGCCGCCAAAGCCCTGGCCACGCCCACGCCCACCATTCTGTGGCGGCACATCCTGCCCAACGCACTGGCGCCCCTGATCGTGCAGGGCACCTTCATTGCCGCCAGCGCGGTGCTGACCGAAGCCATCCTGAGCTTCCTGGGCCTGGGCCTGCCGGCCGACGTGCCCACCTGGGGCAACATCATGGCCGAAGGCCGCGTGCAGTTCAGCCAGTACCCGGGCAACGTGTTGTTCCCCGCCATGTTCCTGGTGCCCACGGTGCTGGCCATCAACCTGCTGGGCGATGGTCTGCGCGACGTGCTGGACCCCAAATTTGCAAAGCGTGTCTGAGCATGAGCGACGCAGTTCTTTCGATTGAGCGCCTGCAAGTGGCGCTGCCGCCTGGCGCCGATCGCGCCTTGGCGGTGGACGGTGTGAGCCTGTCCATCGCTCCTGGGCGCACGATGTGTGTGGTGGGCGAATCGGGTTCGGGCAAGTCGGTCATGTCCACCACCGTCATGGCCCTGCTGCCGCGCGAGCTGCGGGTGGCGGGTGGCGGCATTGCGCTCAAGGGCGAAGCTTTGCTGCAGGCCTCGCCCGCCCGCCTGCGCGAGCTGCGCGGCCAGGCCATGGGCATGGTGTTCCAGGAGCCCATGACCGCACTCAACCCGGTGATGACCTGCGGCGACCAGGTGGACGAACTGCTGCGCACCCACACCGACTGGCCCGCCGCCAAGCGGCGGCAGGCCGTGCTCGACATGTTTGCGCGCGTCAAATTGCCTGATCCCGAACGCATGGCGCGCAGCTACCCGCACCAGTTGAGCGGCGGCCAGCGCCAGCGCATCGTCATCGCCATGGCGGTCATCCTCAAGCCGGCCCTCCTCATCTGCGACGAGCCCACCACCGCGCTGGACGTGACCACCCAGCGCGAAATCCTCGCCCTCATCAAGCAAGTGCAGCAGGAGCAGGGCAGCGCGGTGCTGTTCATCACCCACGACATGGGCGTGGTGGCCGACATCGCCGACGAGGTGCTGGTGATGCACCAGGGCCGCGCGGTGGAGCAGGGCAGCCGCGACGACGTGCTCTTGCGCCCCCAGGCCGAGTACACCCGCATGCTGCTGGCCGCAGTGCCCTCCATCACCCCGCCCGCGCCCCGGCCCGAGCCGGTGGGCGCGCCCTTGTTGCGTGGCGAGGCGGTGGGCAAAACCTACAGCGCCCACGACTGGATGGGCCGCACCCGCAAGATCCGCGCGCTGGAGGCCGCTACCGTGGGGGTGCGCGCAGGCGAAACCGTGGGCATCGTGGGCGAATCGGGCTCGGGCAAATCCACGCTGGCCCGCTGCCTGATGCGCCTGATCGAACCCACCGAGGGCAAGATGTTCTGGGGCGATGCCGAAGTGGCCCGACTCAAGGAGAACCGCCTGCGCCCGCTGCGCAACCGCGTGCAGGTGGTATTTCAAGACCCCAACCGCTCGCTCAACCCGCGCATGCGCGTGGGCGAGGCGCTGATCGAAGGCGCGCTCAACTTCGGCACTCCGCGTGCCGAAGCCGAAGCCCTGGCCGCGCGGCTGATGGATCAGGTGCGCCTGCCGCGTGAAGGCCTGCAGCGCTACCCCAGCCAGTTCTCGGGCGGGCAGCGCCAGCGCCTGGCCATCGCGCGCGCGCTGGCCTGCAAGCCCAAGGTGCTGGTGGCAGACGAGGCGGTGAGCGCGCTGGATGTGAGCGTGCAGGCGCAGATCATGGCCTTGCTGCGCGACATTCAGGCCGAGCTGGGCCTGGGGCTGCTGTTCATCACGCACGATCTGCGCGTGGCCGCCCAACTGTGCGACCGCGTCATCGTCATGCACCAAGGCCGCATTGTCGAAGAGGGGCGCACGGCCGAGCTGTACGCCAACCCCCAACAAGACTACACACGGCGCCTGTTCGAGGCCGCACCCGGCCATGACTTTGCGGCGCCGATCACGCCGCCCGGAGACACCCTTTGACCCGCCATTCCTCCCGCATCCCCCCCCGCATCCTGATCGCCGGCTACCAGCACGAAACTAACACCTTTGCCCCCAGCCTGGCCGACTGGGCGGCCTTCCAGACCGGCGAGGCCTTTCCCGCCTATGTGCGCGGCTCAGCCATGGTGGAGCAACTTGCCGAGGCCAACATCCCGGTGGGTGGCTTCATCCAGGCCGCGCGCCGCAACGGCTGGACGCTGCTGCCTTCGGCCTGGGCAGGTGCCACGCCTTCCTCCTACGTCACGCAAGATGCGTTTGAACGCATCGCAGTCGCCATCCTCGAAGACGTGTACGCCGCGCTTGCGCAGGGCCTGGATGCGATTTACCTCGATCTGCATGGCGCCGCTGTCGCCGAACATGCCGACGACAGCGAGGGCGAACTGCTCGGCCGCCTGCGCGCCCTGGTGGGGCCCGACCTGCCCATCGTGGCCAGCCTCGATTTGCACGCTAACGTGACCGAGCGCATGCTGCGCGAGGCCGACGCGTTGGTGGCCTACCGCACCTACCCGCACGTGGACATGGCCGACACCGGTGCGCTGGCGGCCGAGTTGCTGCAACGCCGCCTGGCCCTGGGCCGGAGCGAGGCGCTGTTCTGGCGTCGCCTGCCCTTCCTCATCCCGCTCAATGCACAAAGCACCTGGATGGAGCCCGCACAAACGCTCTACGCCTACCTGCGCGCGCTCGACGGCGACCACGGCGCCAATTTGAGCTTCTGCATGGGCTTCCCCGCAGCCGACTTCGCCGAGTGTGGCGCGGTGGTGTGGGGGTATGGCGAACAAGCGCAACTCGCTGGCGAGCTGCTCTACAAGCGCGTGGCCGAACCCACGCAGTGGCGGCCCGATTGGCTGGACGCACGCGAGGCGGTGGAGGCAGCGCTGGACCTGGCCGGCAGTGCCGACAAGCCGGTGGTGCTGGCCGATACCCAGGACAACCCTGGCGCTGGTGGCGACAGCAACACCACCGGCATGTTGCACGCATTGTTGCAACAGCACGCGGGCCAGCGCTTCCCGGGCCGCGTGGCGCTGGGCCTGTTGTTCGACCCCGAGGCTGCGCAGGCGGCGGTGGCCGCTGGCGTCGGGGCACAGCTCGATCTGTCACTTGGCCTTGCGGTGCCCACCTACACCGGCCAGCCCAGCGATGCCCCAGTGCAAGGCCGCTTCACCGTGCGCGCGGTGAGCGACGGGCGCTGTGTGATCAAGGGCCCCATGATGACGGGCCTCACGGTGGAGCTGGGTGCCAGCGCCTGCCTGGAGATCGACGGCGTGCTGGTGGCTGTGGTCAGCGGCAAGATGCAGCTGCTGGACCGCGAGCTGCTGCGCATGGTGGGCATCACGCCCGAGGCCTTGAAGCTCATCGTGGTGAAAAGCTCGAACCATTTCCGCGCCGACTTCACGCCCATCGCATCGCGCGTCATCGTGGCCAAGGCCGCTGGCCCGATGGCCGCCAACCCGGCCGACCTGCCCTGGAAAAAGCTGCCCGCCACCACGCGGCGCACACCTTGAGGCCCAGCCCATGAGCACACCCAACGACCTGGCCGATTGCACCGCTTCCCAGTTGCTGGACCTGTACCGCAGCGGACAGGCCTCGCCCGTGCAAGCCACACAGGCCGTGCTGGCCCGCATCGACCAGCACAACCCCACACTGCGCGCTTTCTGCCACGTGGCGCACGAAGACACCTTGGCCAGCGCGCGCGCCAGCGAAGCCCGCTGGCAACAAGGCGCGCCCTGCGGTCCGCTCGACGGTGTGCCCACCTCCATCAAGGACCTCATCCTCGCCAAAGGCTGGCCCACGCTGCGAGGCAGCCGTACCGTCGACCCGAGCCAGCCCTGGGACGTGGATGCCCCCGCCACCGCCCGACTGCGCGAGGCCGGCGCGGTGCTGCTGGGCAAAACCACAACGCCCGAATTCGGCTGCAAGGGCGAGACCAATTCGCCGCTGACCGGCATAACCCGCAACCCTTGGAACACCGCCAAAACGCCGGGCGGCTCGTCCGGTGGCGCCGCTGCGGCTGTGGCGGCCGGCATGGGCCCACTGAGCGTAGGCACCGATGGCGCGGGCAGTGTGCGCATTCCCGCCGCCTTCTGCGGCAACTTCGGTTTGAAGCCGAGCTTTGGCCGCGTGCCCGCCTACCCGCTGTCGCCGTTTGGCAGCGTGGCCCACCTGGGCCCGCACACCATGAACGTGCGCGATGCGGCGCTGATGATGAACGTGTTGAAAGCGCCGGACGCGCGCGATTGGACATCGCTGCCATCCGACGACACGGACTACCTGCAGGGGCTGGACGACGGCATTCGCGGCTGGCGCATCGCCTACTCGCCCACGCTGGGCTACGCGAAGAACGTGCACCCCGAGGTGGCCGCCGCCGTCGATGCGGCTGTGCAACAACTGGCTGACCTGGGTGCCATCATGGAGCAGGTGGACCCCGGCTTCGCGGACCCGCTGGACATCAGCACCGGCCTGTGGTTTTTGGGCGCCTGGACGGTGTGGAACACGCTCACACCCGAACAGCAGGCGCGGACCGATCCCGACTTCCGGGCCCAGGCCGAGATCGGCTCGCGTCACAGCGCATTGCAGGTGCAGCAGCTCCACCAGCGCCGTGGCGCGCTGGGTTCGCAAATGCGCCAGTTCATGCAGCGTTTCGATCTGCTGGTCACACCCGCGGTGGCTGTGCCCGCGTTCGACGCCCGGCCCGCCGGGCACACGCCCATGGCGCCCGAGGCCATGCTGGGCTGGACGCCGTTTTCCTACCCCTTCAACCTCACGCAGCAGCCGGCCTGCACCATCCCTTGTGGCCTCACGCGGGAAGGCCTGCCGATCGGCTTGCAACTCGTCGGGCCGATGTTTGGCGATGCGCTGGTCTTGCGCGCCGCGCGGGCCTACGAGCAACGGCACCCCATTCCTCGCCCCCGCCTGGCTGGGTGAAGTGGGGCTGGGAAACCCCAGCCGCTCCTTGGTCATGTAATGCGCGCATGACTTTTCTGGCTCTGGACGTGCGCAACACACGCCTGAAGTGGGCGATGTACGACAGCCCGCAGCAGGGCGCACGCGTGCTGGCCCATGGCGTGCGATCCACAAGAACATCGAAACCCTGGCTGAAGGCGATTGGGCCGCCTTGCCGGTGCCACACCGCATGCTGGGATGTGTGGTGGCGAGCGACGCGGTCAAGCTCGAGCTGAGGAACAAATGGAGTTGTGGGACACCACGCCGCAGTGGGTGGTGTCCGGCCTGTCGGAGGCCGGCCTGGCCAGTGGCTACGACCACCCGGCGCGCCTGGGCTCGGACCGCTGGGTGGCCATGATCGGTGCCCTGCAGCACCTTCTCGCAAGCAACCGTCAGCAGCCTTGCGTGGTGGTGATGGTGGGCACGGCGGTCACGGTGGAGGCCATCGACGCCAGCGGCCGTTTCCTGGGCGGCATCATCCTGCCCGGCCACGACATCATGTTGCGCGCGCTCGAATCGGGCACGGCCGGCCTGCATGTGCCCACCTGCCTTTGGCGATACCAAGGGCAGTGGCTATTTGTTGGTGGCTTTGGTCGGTGTTGAGTTTGAGACGCAGGACGTCTTTGAGTTTGCGCATGGTGATCCTTGGGGTGGGCATGTGGCTCCGGACAAACTGCCAGAGGCTACAG
>JAIFNE010000204.1 GCA_020047875.1 Hydrogenophaga sp. | reverse complement strand
TCATTCACCCATCAGGAGCGAACATGGCAGGCTGGTATGAACTGAGTTCCAACGACAAGGGGCAGTTTTCCTTCGTCTTGAAGGCGGGCAACGGCGAGGTGGTTTTGCGCAGCGAGCAATACAACACCAAGGCGTCGGCCGAAAACGGCGTCAAGTCGGTGCAGACCAACTGCGGCGACGACGCACGCTACGAGCGCAAAGACGCGTCCGACGGGCGCTGCTACTTCACCCTCAAGGCGGGCAACCACCAGGTGATTGGCACCAGTCAGATGTACCAGTCGGCGGCGGGCCGCGACGGCGGCATCGAGTCGGTCAAAACCAACGGCGCGAGCAGCACCACCAAGCTGGTCTGATCGCTGGCGCTGGTTCAGCGCCGGTTCACCAGCACGATCCCCACCGCCACGCCCACCAGCGCCAGCGTGAGTTGCAGCGTGAGGTGTTCGCCCAGCAGCACCACGCCGAACACCAACGCGAATACCGGCGTGAGAAAGGTGAAGCTGGACATCTGCGTGGCCGGGTAGTGCCGCAGCAGCCACATCCAGGTGAGGTAGCTGGCGAAGGCGCCCACCACGGTTTGCAGGCCCAGCGAGCCCCAGGCCTGGGCCGAGTAATCCAGCGACCAGGTTTCGCCCAGCGCCAGCGAGAGCAGGGGCGTGACCAGCGCGGTCACGCCCACCTGGTAGAACAGCGTTTTCTCCGCGCTGGCGTTGGCCAGCATGGTGCTGCGGATGGTGAGCGTGGTGAGGCCCCAGAGCAGGCCAGCGGCCAGCCCCATGGCGTCGCCCTTCCATTGGCCGGCCACCGGCGAGCTGTGCAGAAAGCCCTCGCTGAAAGCAACCACCACCGCCGCGAAAGCAATCACCAGCCCGATCCATTGCACGCGCCGCAGCGATTCGCCGGGCACCATGCGCGGCAGCAGCAGCGCCACCACAAACGGGCTGGTGTAGAGAAACACGGTCAGCCGCGAGGCGCTGGTGTGCTGCAGGCCGAGGTAGATGAAGGCGAATTCCCCGGCAAACAGCAGGCCCGCCAGCAGCCCGCCTTTGAGTGTGCCGTCGCGCTCGAACAGCGGCACGCCGCGCGCCAGGCACCACAGCCACAGCAGCAGCGTGGCACCCGCCACGCGCAGCGAGGCCTGCCACAGGGGCGGCACCTCGGCCACGGTGGCCTTGATCAGTATCTGTTGCAAGCCCCAGAACCCGCAGCACAGCACCAGCAGGGTGATGGCCAGGGTGTCCAGGTGGGATTTGCGGAGGGGGGCGGACGCAACGTTCATGGAAGTCGACGATTTTCCGCTGGGCCCAGTGTGGTGTTCGACGCTATCTGGAACATAAAACCGCGTCTTCTGAGCCATGGCTGCGTGGCAAATCCGCGCGATGGGGGCGACGGGCCAGCCGCCGGGCCGCCCCAAGGCAGGCCCAGCCCCCTTGGGGGGCAGCGACCCGCGCAGCGGCGGAGCGTGGGGGCGACGGGCCAGCCGCCGGGCCGCCCCAAGGCAGGCCCAGCCCCCTTGGGGGGCAGCGACCCGCGCAGCGGCGGAGCGTGGGGGCTTCATCTCTACAGCGGATGTTCGGCGTAGAACTTGCCACCGTGGTACAGCAGCGGCGAGGCCTCGGCGCGGTGCGCGCAGCGCTCGACCTCACCCACAAAAATCACGTGATCGCCCTCTTCGTACTGGCTGCGGTTGAAACACTCGAAGGTGGCCGCGGCGCCGGCCAGCAGCGGCGCGCCACTCACGCCCTCGGTGAACGCCACGCCCGCCCAGCGGTCGGTTCCCCGCGCGGCGAAGCGAATGGCCAGGTCCTGCTGATCGGCCGCCAGTACGTTGATGGCGTAGTGCATGCCGTTGGAAAACGCCGCCATCGAGCCGGCCCCGCGCGACAGGCTCCACAGCACCAGCGGCGGCGTGAGCGAAACCGAGTTGAACGAGTTGGCGGTGAGCCCGACCAGCGTGCCCTCGGCGGTGCGTGCGGTGACGATGGTCACGCCAGTGGCAAACATGCCCAGCGAGGCGCGGAATTCCAGCGTGGAGAAATCGGGAGGCCTGGCCTGGTGGCCGGAGGAACGGGCGGGTGACATGCGATGGGCTGGAACGAACAGTTGCCTGAATGGTGGAATCGCCTTGCGGCAGGCCGCTGCTGGCCACGGCCCCGCGCAAGGCAAATCCTGCTGGCCGCATTGGAAAACGCCCGCGGCGGCAGGCGCCGCGGGCGGTGTGCCAAGTGCTGGTGTGCCACCGCCGCCGCCGGGCGGGAGAGCCATTCTCTTCGAAACCCGCGCCGGTCGTGGTCGCGCGCGTTTGGCGTGTCGGCCACGCGCCCGATGGGCTCGGCGTTGTGTCAGGCGCGCTGTGAGGCCAGCGGGGCCGCGCTGGCGCGGCGCTGGCTGCCGCCGGGCATGCCAGTGAAGCCGAAGTCCATCGCTGGCACTTCGCCGCTGATCAGCTCGGCCAGCGCCTTGCCGGAGCCCGCGCCGTGGGTCCAGCCCAGCGTGCCGTGGCCGGCGTTGATCCAGAGCTTGCCGATCCGGGTGCGGCCAATCAGCGGGATGTTGGTGGGGGTGGCCGGGCGCAGGCCGGTCCAGAACTGCGGGTCGCCGCCTTCCTCGGGCGTGCGCGTGTCGGCCACGCCGGGAAACACCTCCTCGATGCGCTTGACCAGCATGGCGCAGCGCTTTTTGGCCAGCGGTGTGTCCAGCGCAAGGTCGAAACCGCCGAGCTCGATGGTGCCGGCCACGCGCAACTGATTGCCCAGGCGCGACATGGCGATCTTGAGCTGGTCGTCGATCATGCTCACCTGGGGCGCCCGGTCGGGCTGCAGCAGCGGCAACGTGGCGCTGTAGCCCTTGCCGGGGTAGATGGGCACGCGCACACCGACCGACTTCAGCAGCGGCGTGGTGTACGAGCCGCAGGCCACCACGTAGGCGTCGGCCTGCAACGCGCTGGCCTGGCCGGTGTGGCGGTCGCGCACGCGAACCTGCCGGACCTCGCCCGCTTCGGTTTCCAGGCGCTCAATGTCGTGGCCAAACAGCAGCTGGGCGCCGGCCTTGCCGCACAGCGCGGCGAGCTGCTGGGTGAACACCCGAGCGTCGCCCGACTCGTCCGACGGCGTGTAGGTGCCGCCCACGATGCGATCGGCAAACGCGCTGAGCGCCGGCTCCACGCGCAGCAGCTCGGCGCGGTCGATCACGTGGCGCTTGACGCCAAACTTTTGCATCACCGCCGCCGCGTCGGCCGCGCCGTCAAACGATTTCTGGTCGCTGTAGTAGTGGGCGATGCCGCGCTCCAGGCGCTGGTATTCGATGCCGGTCTGGGCCACCACGTCTTTCAGCGCGGCGTGGCTGTAAGAGCCCAGCGCCACCAGCTGCGCCACATTGCGCTCGAACGCCGCGTCGTTGCACTGGCCGAGGAACTGCAGGCCCCAGCGCCACTGCGCCGGGTCGAGCTGCGGGCGAAACAGCAGCGGCGAGGTGGCGGAAAACATCCACTTCAGTGCTTTCAACGGCGCCTCGCGGTTGGCCCAGGGCTCGCAGTAGCTGACCGAAATCTGGGCCGCGTTGGCAAAGCTGGTTTCCAGCGCGGCGTCGTCCTGGCGATCGACCAGCGTCACCTCGTGGCCGCGCTGCAGCAAATGCCAGGCGGTGCTCACGCCGATGATGCCTGCGCCCAATACAACAACTTTCATGGCCTGCTCCTGCGAATCCGGGGGGTGAATGACGACCGGGCAGTATGTGAAAAACGCGCGGCGAAGTGAAGTGGCATGAAACTAAAATGATAAACATCACGATTGCTAATGCAACGAATGCCGGGCCTTGCCTTCCCGGTGGTCGCGCTGGTTCACCCGCTGGAGTTCCCCCCGATGAGCACGTTTGACCCCGACGCCCTGGAGTGCCTGGCCGCCATCGTCGAGGAGGGCGGCTTCGAGCGGGCGGCGCAGCGGCTGTCCATCACGCAGTCGGCCGTGTCGCAGCGGTTGCGGGCGCTGGAGTCGCAGGTGGGCACGGTGCTGATCGTGCGCAGCCGCCCGCTCAAGCCCACGCCGGCGGGCCAGCTCATGATCAAACACGCCAAGATGATGCGGTTGCTGCGCGCCGATCTGGAGAAGGATCTCAAGGAGCTCGCGCCCAGCTCGACGGGCGGCGTGCGCGAGGACGAGCGCATTTCGGTGGCCATCAACGCCGACAGCATCGCCACCTGGGCGCTCCCCGCGCTCAGCGCGCTGGCCCACGGCGGACTGCCGATCGAAATCATCACCGACGACCAGGACTTCACCCACGAGTGGCTGCGTGAGGGCCAGGTGCTGGGCTGTGTGACCTCGCTGGGTCAGGCGCTGCGCGGCTGCAAGATGGAGGTGCTGGGCGGCATGGACTATGTGCTGGTGGCTTCAAGCGCCTTTGCCCGCGAGCACTGCCCGCAGGGTCTGACGGCGCACAACTTCCACCAGTTTGCGTTTGTGGCGTTCAACCGCAAAGACCATTTGCAGCGGCTGTTTGTTGCCCAGGCGTTTGGGCTGCCGCGGGTGTCGCTGCGCCAGCTGTTTGTGCCGTCCAGCGAGGGGCAGGTGCGGGCGGTGCAGGCGGGCTGGGGTGTGAGTGTGCTGCCCGAGCTGCATGTGCGCGAGCGGCTGGCGCGTGGCGAGCTGGTGAACCTGGTGCCGCAGCACGCGCTGCGCGTCACGCTGTACTGGCACTGCTGGAACCTGAACTCCGACGTGCTGGAGTCGATGACGATGGCCCTGCGCGAGGCCGCGAAAAGCCAGCTGCATCCGCCGCGGGCATGAAAAAGCCCCGCCAAGGCGGGGCCGGTATGGGCGCGCGGCGCGAATTACTTCGGCAGCACCACCGAGTCGATCACGTGGATCACGCCGTTGCTGGCGGCGATGTCGGTTGCGGTGACTTTGGCCTGGTCGACCATCACACCATTCGCGGTGGAAATGGTCAGCTCGCTGCCTTGCACGGTCTTGACCTTGCCGGCCTTGACGTCTTTGGCCATCACCTTGCCGGGCACCACGTGGTAGGTCAGCACTGCGGTGAGCTTGGCTTTGTCTTTCAGCAGCGCGTCCAGATCGGCCTTGGGGATCTTGGCGAAGGCGGCGTCGGTCGGTGCGAACACGGTGAACGGGCCCGGGCCTTTCAGCGTGTCAACCAGGCCGGCTGCCGTCAGGGCGGTGGCCAGGGTCTTGAAGTTGCCGGCGGCCACGGCGGTGTCGACGATGTCTTTGGCGTAAGCGGAGGTCATGGCGCCAAGGGTGATGAGGGAGGCGATGAGGGTCTTTTTCATGAGAGGCTCCTGATAAACAGCGGTTGCTGGGTGGGATGAATGGAAATCCATCAGCTTGGCTTCTGCTCAACCCGTGAACGACTGCTTGAAGTCACTGGCACGAGGTGACAGAAAAGGCTGATGGGTCGAACAATAAACGAAATAGAGCAAAACGCTACCAATCAGTATGTAACTAGACTTTTCAGTGGGGTTATCGACCTTGTCGTCGAATTCAGGCACAATTCGTGCTCCACTTTCTCGCGCTCGCCATGTCCAGTTCCCCTCTGCCCTCTGCTGCTACTGCCGCGCCCAAGCGCAGTTTTCGCCAGCAAATGCACATTGCCCGCGAAGACGCGATCGTTGCGGCGGTCAACCGCCTGCTGGCCGAAAAGGGCTTCGACGCGATGACGGTGGACGAGGTGGCGGCCGAGGTGGGCATTGCCAAGGCCAGTCTGTACAAGCACTTTCCCAGCAAGGAAGACCTGGCGGCCGCCGCCATGGTGCGGGTGATGCAGCGCGCGCAAGCATTCCTGGACAGCCTGGACACCAGCCGCCCCCCGCTGGAGCTGCTGAAATCCGTGGCCCGGTGGACGATGGAGGTGCAGCTCGCGGGCGAAATGCCGTCGCTGCCCAGCGAAAACTCCAGCCTGCGCGCCACGCTCACCACCAACAAACCGTATGTGGACGGCCTGATGGACGTGAGCGAGCGCCTGGGCGGCTGGATTCAGGCGGCACAGGCCGACGGCAGCGTGAACCCGGCGCTGCCGCCGATTGCGGTGCTCTACACCCTGTATGCCCGCGCCTGCGACCCGGTGCTGGGTTTCCTGAAGGGCTCGGGGCTTTACACCACCGAGCAGATCATCGGCATGGTGCTGAGCACCTGCTTCGACGGGCTGCGCACCCGATAAGCCGCCGCGCGGGCCGGGCGGCGTTCACCCGTGGGGCGATGCCGCCGAGAGCCGCTGAAGGTCAACGAACCAGCAGCACCGGCACCGTGCAGTGAGCCAGCACCTGGGTGGCCACCGAGCCCATGACCAGGTTGCCCAGGGCGCTGTGGCCGTGCGAGCCCATCATGACCAGATCGAATTTCCCGGCCGCGGCGGCCTTGGCGATGCTTTCGCCAGCCTGACCCACCTTGTGCACGACCGTGGGCGTGATGCCGTGGCGCTGCAGGAATTTCACCACCGGGGCGGTCACCTTCTGCGCTTCGTCGGCGTGGTAGCCATCCGCAATCTCCTTGCCCACCGCAGCGCGGGCGCGCGGCGGCAGGGGCGACTGCACGGTGAACAGCGTGAACTCGTTGTGGGCGCTGAACGTCTCGTCGTGTGTCGTGAGGTAGGCCAGCATTTTCTTGGTGTAGGCGCTGCCGTCGACCGCAAGCAGGATCTTCATTGAATTCTCCGGAGGGGTGGGTTGAATGCCCAGTTTACGGCGAGCCGCGGGCGGGCACTTGCGCGGGCGCAACTGGTGTGGCGATGGATGAGGCCAGC
The DNA here is from genome assembly GCA_020047875.1 of Hydrogenophaga sp. Lineage (GTDB taxonomy): Bacteria > Pseudomonadota > Gammaproteobacteria > Burkholderiales > Burkholderiaceae_C > Hydrogenophaga. Next base: position 4,059 of record JAIFNE010000204.1, on the reverse strand, counting down.
CTGGGCACGGTGATCAGGGCCCGCGGCTGAAAGGCCGCCTGCTCGCCCTTCTCAACATAGCCCAGCGGGTTCGCCACGATGCGGCAGCGCCCCACCTGCCGGTCTTGCGGGCAGTGCAGATGGCCGTGCAGCCAAACGTCGGCCAGCGGCAGCAGATCGTCGAGCGCATTGCAAAAACCCGCGGTGCCCGGGCTTAGGCCATAGCGCGGGTCGGCGCTGTGTAGCGTGGGCGCGAAATGGGTCACCACCACAGTGCTGCCGTCAAACGGCACCGCCAACGCTTCGCGCAGCCAGTGCTGGCAGTCGAGCGCCAGGGCGCGCATGGCCTCGGCATCGAACCAGCGGCCGTGCCGTACGCTGGCCATTTTCTGCAGGTAAAAGTTGGCAGCGCGAAACGCCTTCTCGCGCTGGCGCAGGCGGTGCGTCAACGGGTCGATGGCGGGCGCGGTGCCCGCGTGGCGGGCCCGCCCCTTGAGGGCTCGGGCTGGCTGCGGTCTGGGCGGCGGCAGATCGCCCAGGGCGTCGTAGTCGGCCCACAGGGTGGTGCCGATCAGCCGCACACCGTCAACCACCAAGGTCTCGCGCTCCAGCCATTCGATGCCCAGCCGCTCGCAGGTGCTGCGCAGCCCGTGGTGCGCCTCGTCCACGTCCAGCGCGTCGTACTCGTGGTTGCCCGGCACGAACACCACCGGCGTCGGCCAGCCCGCGTGCCCCGCCAGCGGCGAAAAGCGCCGCAGACCCCAGTCGGGCTCGGTCATCACACTGCCGTCGTACCGGCGCTGGTAGGAGCCGATGTCGCCAGCGAGCACCAGCAGATCGGCGCCCTCGGCCGGCTCAGGCTGAAAGCCTGGGTTGGCTTCGAGGTGCAGGTCACTGAGCAGCTGGATCTTCATGCCCGGCATTGTGGGCCCGCGCGCCGCCGGCCATGCTGATGGCTGAGGCGCGCGCGATGGCCTGGCGCAGCCAGCGGTGGGCACCGTGGTGCTCGGCCTGGCGGCGCCACACCGCATCAATGTGAACCGCGGGCACCGCCAGCGGCAGTTCCAGGCGTGCCAGCCGGTCCTCAATGCCGGTGGCGCCGACGAAGTGGCGCGGCAGCACGGTGAGCAGGTCGGTGGTGGCGACCACCTGGCCGGCGGTGAAGAACTGATTGACCGTGAGCACCACCCGGCGTTGGCGGGAGAGGGCGGCCAGCGCCTCGTCGACAAAGCCGAATGGCCGCCCGGAAAAACTCACCAGCAGATGGCGCGCTTCGCAATACGCGTCCAGGCTGATCGGTTGCGCCGCCAGCGGATGACCGCGGCGCAGCACCACCACGTACTCGCCGTCGTACAGGCGCTGGTGCAAGAAAAGCGGGCTCTGTTCCTGCAGATGAACCGCGCCCAGCTCGGCCAGCACGCCGGGGAAGTGCCCGATCGCCAGGTCGACGCCGCCGGTGTCTAACAGCGGGCGCGGATCGCGCGTGGTCAGGGGCAGGATGCGCAGCGTCAGCCCGGGCGCTTCGTGTTCCAGGATGTCCATCAGCCCGGGCACGATCTTGGCGGCGGTGGCATCGGCCATCGACAGCACGAAGGTGTGGTCGGCCTGCGCGGGCTCGAAGCCGCCCGGCGCCAGGGACTGGCGCAGCTGCGCCAGCGCGTCCCGCACCGTGGGCCACAAGGCCATGCCCACCGGCGTGGGCTCCACGCCGTAGCCGGCGCGCTTCACCAGGTCGTCGCCCAGTGCGTCGCGCAGCCGGCGCAGCGCGTTGCTCACCGCCGGCTGCGTCATGGACAGGTTGTGCGCGGCGCGGGTGAGGTTGCGCTCGGCCATCACCTCGTCGAACACGCGCAGCAGATTCAGGTCCAGCGTGCGGAAGTTGGGTTGAATCATCACCTTGGTGAATATATGTCATCAGAAAATGAAACTGGCGATGACCCAGGGTTTACCCTAGTATTCATCCCATCGCGCTCACCAGCGCCCCCAACCGACATCCTGAAAGCAAGCCATGAGCATCGCTACCCACCTGTTCGATCTGACGGCCCGCGCGCCATCAGCGCCCTCCGCCGCCGCTTGGCCCAGCCGCCCGCTGATGAGCCGGCCGGGCGCGCGCGCGCTGTCTGTGCTGTTCCTGGCCGCGCTGGTGGCTGCCTTGGTGATCGTGGCAGACCGCTTCATCAGCACCTGGGCCGATGAGCACCTGTTCCTGGGCTGGGTGGTGCTGTGGGTGGTGGTGTTTGGCGGCATGGCGCTGTTTGCTGGTACCGCACGCCTGCTCGCTGCTCGCGCTCTGAGCGGGCTGGACGGCTGGTCGCGGGCACAGGCCCGCGCCCGGGCAGAGGCCCGTTTGTGGGACATGGCCCGCAGCGACCCGCGCGTGATGGCCGATCTGGTGGCGACTCGCGCCCACGCCGAGGCCGATGACGACTTCAGCGCGGCACTCGCCCCGATGGGCATCGAGCGCGAACTGCCGGCGCCACGGGTTCGCGGCTGGCTGGCCTACCTGGAGCGCATGGGCAGCCAGCGTGCCCGCAACATGCACCTGTACTACGTCTGATTACCAGGCCTGTACCAATGAAAAGGGCCACCGCATGCGGTGGCCCTTTTCATGGGAAGCGCCGGTGCTTCAGTCGGCCAGCGCGGTCAGCCGCTGTTCCAGCGCCGCTTTGGTGTCCACCAGCGCTTGAGGCAGGTGGTAGGCGAGCTGCTCGAAGTGGGCGTCGTGCAGCTTCAGCTCGGCCTGCCAGGCGGCTTTGTCGATGCCGGTCACAGTGGCGAACTGCTCGGCACTGAAGTTCAGGCCGGTCCAGTTGATCTCATCAAAAGCCGGAGCCACGCCAAACAGTGTTTCGCTGCCCTGGGCTTCGCCCTCGATGCGGTCGATCATCCACTTCAGCACCCGCATGTTGTCGCCATAGCCGGGCCAGACGAATTTGCCACCCGCATCCTTGCGGAACCAGTTGACGCAGAACATGCGCGGCAGCGTGGCGCCGGCGCCGGCGACGGCCTGGCCGAGGTCGAGCCAGTGCTGGAAGTAGTCGCTCATGTTGTAGCCGCAGAACGGCAGCATGGCGAACGGATCGCGGCGCACCACGCCCTGCGCGCCGAAGGCTGCTGCGGTGGTCTCCGAGCCCATGGTGGCGGCCATGTAGACGCCCTCGGTCCAGCTGCGCGCCTCGGTCACCAGCGGCACGGTGGTGGAGCGGCGGCCGCCAAACATGAAGGCGTCGATGGCCACGCCGCCCGCGTCGTCCCACTGCGGGTCGAGCGCCGGGTTGTTGGTCGCGGCCACGGTGAAGCGAGAGTTGGGGTGCGCGGCCTTGGCGCCGGTTTCTTTGGCGATCTGCGGCGTCCAGTCCTTGCCCTGCCAGTCGATCAGGTGATCGGGCAGCTGGCCGGTGTCTTTCTCCATGCCTTCCCACCACACGTCGCCATCGTCGGTGAGCGCCACGTTGGTGAAGATCACGTCGCGGTTGAGCGAGCGCATGCAGTTCGGATTGGTGTGCATGTTGGTGCCCGGCGCCACACCGAAATAGCCCGCTTCCGGGTTGATGGCGTAGAGCTTGCCGTCGGCGTGCGGCTTGATCCAGGCGATGTCGTCGCCGATGGTGGTGACCTTCCAGCCCGCAAACGCGCTTTCCGGCGGCACCAGCATGGAGAAATTGGTTTTGCCACAGGCGCTGGGGAAGGCCGCTGCCACATGGTATTTCTTGCCCGCGGGGTTGGTCACGCCCAGGATCAGCATGTGTTCGGCCAGCCAGCCGGCTTGGCGGCCCATGTTGGAGGCGATGCGCAGCGCAAAACATTTCTTGCCCAGCAGCGCGTTGCCACCGTAGCCCGAGCCGTAGCTCCAGATTTCGCGGCTTTCCGGGAAGTGCACGATGTACTTCACCTTCGGGTTGCAGGGCCAGCTGGTGGCATCGCGCTCGCCTGCCCCCAGTGGTGCGCCCACCGTGTGCATGCAGGGAACGAACTCGCCGTCTGTCCCCAGCACATCAAACACCGCCTTGCCCATGCGGGTCATGAGCTTCTGGTTCACCGCCACATAGGCGCTGTCGGTCAGCTCCACGCCGATGTGGG
>JAIFNE010000215.1 GCA_020047875.1 Hydrogenophaga sp. | reverse complement strand
AGGCGGTGGGCCACCGGCTGCAGCCAACGGATTTGCGAAAGTTCGGCGTGGGATGGAATTGTTGCGCGCACCTGTTTGCGCAATTGCTGCCAAAAGCCGGCTGGCGGGAGGTTCGTCATTCTCGAAAGCGGTTGGTGGATGAGGCTCCACGCGACGCGGGAGTGGGCGGGGTAGCCCCAAAGCGAATGACGAAGTATCGACGCAACGCACAAGATACTTCAATCCAGCGCTTTGGCATGGCCAATGGCTTGGTTCACCGTGGCGGCGCCGCAGGCAAACTTGAGTATCGATGCGTTCGATACCAGCGCGCCCGAGGTGGCGGTGAGCATCGGCGCCGAGCTCGACGGCAAGCCCGACATCGCCATGGGCAACGTGATGGGCAGCAACATATTCGATCTGCTGTTCATTCTGGCCCACCTCGGACACCCAAGACACCAACCCACGGCTTTGGGTCACGGCGGGCTATCGGTTCTGACGGGGCGGCGCGGCGTAGGCCTCAGGCAGTCGCGCCGGGCCGGAAGGTGGGCGCATCTGAAGACACGTTTAGCGTCGCCTCAGCCGCCCTGAAATCCAGCGCGCCGCAGCGTCACCACCAGCGTGTCGCGCCACCCCAGCGCGCCCGGCTCCAGCGGCTGAATCGGGGTGCTTTCGTGGATCACGCGCTCGTCATCCAACAACAAAACCGACCAGGGCTCGCTCAGCGTGAAGCGCTGCCCATGCGGGCCATCGGCTTCGAACACGCGGGTTTCCGCGCCCTTGATACCGTGGCGCGCCACCATGAACACCGCCACCAGATCCACGCCGTCGCGGTGCGCGCCCTCGGGCGTGGGCCGGCCGATGCCGTCGGTGGTGTCAATTCGAAACTGGTGCGCCTCCACAAACCAGGGTTGCGGGCTGCGCACTGCCGAAGCCAGTTCGGCCAGACGCACCAGCAGGCGCTGCCAGGCCGGGCGAGCCAGCATCTCGGCCGCCATCGGCTCGAACCAGCGCTGCATGCCGCCGTGCAGCGCGTTGTATTCCAGCGGCTGCCAGTGGGCACGGTGCGGCGCCAGCGTGACGCGGTCGCCGTCGACCACAAAACAGCTGTGGCGCCGGCGGCGGTAATGGCCACCGTCTTTCAGGTAGTTGTCGCTCGGCAAATCGTCCCAGCCGGGCAGCCAGGCCTGCAGCGCCGCCGCGTCGGGCTGCACCCACCGGCTCACCGCCGCGGCCGGCAGCACCGCAAACCCTTGCGTCTTCAGCGTCTGGGCCAGTGTGTCGGCCTCTGCGGTGGTGGTGGCGGGTGGAATGGAAGCGGCAGAGGTCATGGTCGATCAGTTTACCGGGGCTGTGGCACAGGCGAAGCAGGCTCAGGTTGGCGCTGCGTGTCGCGTAGCCGCGATTGCTCTGCGCTGGATCAATACGCGAACGGGCACCGGCTGGCAATCTGCGTCCTGCGTTTTGAAGGAGATTGCCATGAACCCCATTGAATGGATCGATGCGTTGCAACTGGACCACGAGCCCATGGACCGAATGCACCGCCCGTTCATCGAGCTGCTGGCCGCCGCCGATCGCGCGCGAGACGACGAACTGGCGGGGGCCTGGGGTGCGCTGGTTGATCACATGGCCGCGCTCTTTGAGCTGGAAAACCGCTGGATGCGCGAGACCCGGCCTGACGGGGCCGCCAACCACCAGTTGCAGCACCGTGTGGTGCTCAACCTGCTGCGCGACGGCACGGCCATGGCGCGCAGCGGCCAGCACGCCGCGGTGCGCGAACTGGCCCGCGAACTGGCCGCCTGGTTTGTCAGGCACACCCAGACCATGGACGCCGCACTGGCGCAGCACCTGCGTCGCCAGCCCGCGCCGCGCCGGCGCAGCGACGCGCGGCGCAAGACCCAGCGAGACCCGATCGCCTGAATCTGCAGCGGCGAAAAGCAAGAGCGCTGAGGGAAACCCCGCTGGCCAGCATTTTTCTGCTGGGTATATTGGTCGAGCACAGGAGAAAACCATGGCCCAAGCGATGCCCGTTGCGGCAACCTCGGCGAATCAGCCACCGTCCGGAACCGACGCCGACGCCGCCCAACAGCCGCCGTTCACCAGCCCGACAGACCCACCGAGTACCGAGGGGCCGCGCGGCTCCTCGGTGTTTTCGCTGGAGCTGGCCACCCTGAGCGCGCGCGATCCCTTCACCTGGCTGCGCCTGGGCTGGCAAGACTTCATTCGATGTCCGCGCATCGGCCTGTTCTATGGCCTGTGCTTCTTCGCCATGGGCCACGCGCTGCTGGCGGTGTTCGAGCGGGCGCCAGCTTACGTGCTGGCGCTGAGCGCGGGCTTTCTGCTGCTCGGGCCTTTTCTCTGCCTGGGCCTTTACGACGCCAGCAAGGCCATGCAGACGCACAGCCACCGCCCTTCGCTCACCGCCTCGCTCACCGCCTGGCGGCCCACCAAGGGCGCGATGGCCATTTTTGCCGGGGTGCTGCTGATCCTGGAAATGCTCTGGGGCCGGGCGTCCATGGTGGTGTTTGCGGTGTCGTTCAACAACCTGCCTGACCGCAATTTTCTCGCCCACATCTTCGCCTGGGAAAACATCGGTTTTCTGATCACCTACACCGTGGTGGGCGCCGTGTTTGCCGGGCTGATCTTCGTCACCAGCGTGGTCTCGATCCCGATGATCATGGACCGGCGGGTGGACGCGGTTTCCGCCGGCCTCACCAGCATCCGCGCCTGCCTGCAAAACCCCGGGGTCATGCTGCTGTGGGGCGCGCTGATCACGTTTGTCATCATGGTGTCCCTGCTGCCCTGGTTCCTGGGGCTGCTGGTGGCCGGGCCGGTAATCGGCCATGCCACCTGGCACGCCTACCGCCACATCGTGCCGGCCGATGCTGTGGCCTGAAGCCGCAGCGCGCAACCGCGTTGGGTATCGTCAGGCGTTGACGTTGACCACCACCCGCCCGCGCACCCGACCCGCCAGAATTTTTTCGCCGCAGGCGATCGCCTCGGCCAGCGTCACCTCGGTGGTGATGGCGGCGAGTTTTTTGCGGTCGAGACCCTGCGCCAGCTGCGCCCAGGCCGCTTCGCGCCGGGCCAGCGGCGCCATCACGCTGTCGATGCCGTACAGCGTCACGCCGCGCAGAATGAAGGGCGCCACGCTGGCCGGGAAATCCATGCCCTGGGCCAGGCCGCAGGCCGCCACCGCGCCACCGTAGCGGGTGCTGGCGCAGGCGTTGGCCAGCGTGTGGCTGCCCACCGAATCCACCACGCCGATCCAGCGCTCTTTCTGCAGCGGCTTGCCCGGTGCACTCAACGCAGCGCGGTCGATCACCTCGCTGGCGCCCAGGCCCTTCAGGTACTCACTTTCATCCAGCCGCCCGGTGGACGCCACCACCGTGTGGCCCAGCGCAGCCAGCAGTGCAACCGCGACGCTGCCCACGCCGCCGCTGGCGCCCGTCACCAGCACCTCGTCCTGCCCTGGTTTCACCCCCGCGGCATCCCAGTGGCGTTGCAACGCCTGCACGCACAGCATGGCGGTGTAGCCCGCGGTGCCGAACGCCATGGCGTCGCGCGCACTCAAACCATTTGGTAAGGCCACCAGCCAGTCGCCCTTGACGCGCGCCATCTGCGACAGCCCACCCCAGTGGGTCTCGCCCACACCAAAGCCATTGAGCACCACGCGGTCGCCCGCCTTCCAGCGCGGGTGATCGCTTGCCGTTACCGTGCCGGCAAAGTCGATGCCGGGCACCAGCGGGAAACTGCGCACCACAGGCGCCTTGCCGGTGATGGCCAGGCCGTCTTTGTAGTTGATGGTCGACCACTCGACGCGCACCGTCACGTCCCCCGCGAGCGGCAGCTGCGCCTCGTCGAGTTCGGCCAGGGTGCAGCGGTAACCGGCGCTGTCAGTCTTGGGGTCAGAGGTCTTGTTGACGAGCAGAGCTTTGAACATGGGCATCTCCAGAGGTTGATGAATCGGCGCTGGTGCGCCAGAGCACGGCCAGCAGCCACCAGCCCAGCGCCGTATTGGTCAACGCCAGCAGCGTGATCAGCACCAGCAGCACACCCGTGGGTTGCAGCAGGTGCAAGGTCCAGGCCAGCGCCGACGACAACACATTGAACGCCAGCATCAACCAGAACAGGCCGCGTTGAGGCTGCCAGAGACGCTGAAAGGTTCGACGAAGGGGAGAGGCTGATGCGGGCATGCGGCATTGTGCCGCCAGGGGGCGGCCCACCGGCCCGGCCAGCGCGCGGGCGGCCCGGGTCAGCAGCCTGCAACCCGGGCCGCGGTGCATGCGATCATGCCGGGCTCGATCCCGCAGCCGGGGTCGCTCCACGATCACCATGCAAGCCTCTGAATCCCCCATCCTGCGCGACCTGGTCCTGGTCGGCGGCGGCCACAGCCATGTGGTCGTGTTGCGCATGCTCGCCATGCAGCCCGAGCCTGGCCTGCGCATCACCCTGATCTGCACCGACATCGACACGCCCTACTCCGGCATGCTGCCGGGCTACCTCTCTGGCCACTACCGCTTTGACGAGGTGCACATCGACCTGGGCCGCCTGGCAGCGTTTGCCGGCGCGCGCTTCATCCACGGCGAGGTGACTGGGCTGGACCGGGCCAGCCAGCGAGTACTGTTGCGCGACCGGCCTTCGGTGCCCTATGACCTGTTGTCCATCAACACCGGCTCCACGCCCAATGTGCGCCAGGTGGGGGGCGCGCAAGCCAACGCCGTGCCGGTCAAGCCCATCGCCCAGTTCAACCAGCGCTGGATGAACCTGCTGGCGCGGGTGCGCGAGATACACAGCCGCTTCACCATCGCGGTGGTGGGCGGTGGCGCGGGCGGTGTGGAGCTGGTGCTGTCCATGCAGTACCGGCTGCGCCAGGAGCTGCAGAAGCTCGGACGCAACCCCGATGTGCTGCAGTTTGTGCTGCTCACCTCGGGCGACACCATCTTGCCCACCCACAACGCCGGGGTACGCGCACGCTTTGCCCGCGTGCTCAGAGATCGCCACGTGGCGGTGCACGCCCGCGCGGAGGTCACGCAGGTGTTGCCCGGCTGCCTGCACACGCAGGACGGCCGCACCTTCGATGCGGACGAAACGATGTGGGTCACGCAGGCTGGTGGGCCGGCCTGGCTGCAAAGCACCGGGCTGGCGCTGGACGAACACGGCTTCATCAAAATCAACGACCGGCTGCAAACGCTGGACGACCCCCGGGTCTTCGCCGCGGGCGATGTGGCTTCGTTCACCGGCAGGCCGCTGGAGAAGGCGGGTGTGTTCGCGGTGCGCATGGGTCCACCGCTAGCGAAAAACCTGCAGCGGAGCTTGCGCGGTCAGTCACTGGTGGCCTATCGGCCGCAACGCAGCTGGCTGGCGCTCATTTCCACCGGCGACCGGTTTGCCGTGGCTTCGCGCGGGCGCCTGGGTTTTGCTGGCGCCTGGGTGTGGCGCTGGAAGGACAGCATCGACCGCCGCTTCATGCGCCAATTCACCGAGCTGCCCGCCATGGCGCCCAGCAGTGCCAGCACGGCGCCCAGCAGCAGCCTGGCGCTGAGTGCCGAAGAGTCAAAACAAGCCATTTCAGCCATTGCCATGCGTTGCGGCGGCTGCGGCGCCAAGGTGGGCGCCAGCATTCTCAGCCGGGCGCTGGGCAGCCTGCGCCCCGTCGAGCGCGACGACGTACTGATTGGCCTGCACGCGCCGGACGACGCCGCGGTGGTCCGCGTGCCGCCAGGCAAGGCGATGGTGCACACGGTGGACTTTTTCCGCAGCTTCATCGACGACCCTTACCTGTTTGGCCAGGTCGCCGCCAACCACGCACTGGGCGACATTTTTGCCATGGGCGCCGAGCCGCAGTCGGCCACGGCCATCGCCACGGTGCCGCCTGGCCTGGAATCCCAGGTCGAAGAATTGCTGCTGCAGATGATGACCGGAGCGGTGGAGGTGCTCAACGCCGCTGGGTGCGCCCTGGTGGGCGGGCACACCGGCGAAGGCCGCGAGCTGGCGCTGGGCTTTGCCATCAACGGTCTGATCGACGAGCACATGAACGGCGTCATGCGCAAGGGCGGCATGCAGCCAGGCAACGTGCTGCTGCTCACCAAACCGATCGGCACCGGCACGCTGTTTGCGGCCCACGCGCGGCACGCGGCCAAAGGCCGCTGGATCGACGCCGCCCTGAAATCTATGGTGGTGTCCAACCAGCGCGGCGCGCAGATTTTGCGCGCACACGGCGCCACCGCCTGCACCGACCTCACCGGCTTTGGCCTGCTCGGTCACCTGGTGGAAATGACACGCCCCTCGGGCGTGGACGCCGAACTTCAACTGAGCGCCCTGCCCCTGCTCGACGGTGCGGTGGAATGCGTGGAGGCGGGCATCGTCAGCTCGCTGCAAACGGCCAACGTGCGGCTGCGCCGCGCGCTGCGCAACGCCGAGGCCTTCGCGCAAGACCCGCGCTACCCGCTGTTGTTCGACCCACAAACCGCGGGCGGCCTGCTCGCCAGCGTGCCGGCCGACCGGGCGGCCACATGCGTTGAGGCGCTCAAGGCGGCGGGCTATGCGCAGACGGCCGTCATCGGCCGCATCCTGGGCGCGTCTGATGCGCTGGAGCCGGTGGTGCTGACTCCTTAACGGCCTGGGCCTGAATCGAAGGTAAGCACCTGAAGGAATCCACATGCTCAATCTGCCCGTCCGCCTCACCCGTGCCGTGTTCTGGCTGAGCCTTCTGGGCGCCACCGTGGTTTGCCTGATGCCGGTCGCTCACCTCCCGTCAATGTTCAACTGGTGGGACAAGGCCCAGCACGCACTGGGCTTTGCAGCGCTCACCGGTCTCGGGCTGCTTGGCTACCCGGCTGAGCGCTGGCGGGTGGCGGCAGGTTTGCTGCTGTTCGGCGCGTTCATCGAGCTGGCGCAGTCCGCCACCGGCTGGCGTCGCGGCGACTGGCTCGACTGGCTGGCCGACGCGCTGGGCATCGTGGTGGTGCTGGTTGGCATGCGGTTGCTGCCGCAGAACCAACCAACGCCATCGCACACCGGCGATTGAGCCGGCGGCCAGGTTGCGCACAATAGGCACCATGACGCAACAACCGCCTTCTTCCCGGGTGCCCTGGCTGGCCCCTGGCCAGGCTTTCCCGCCGGTCGATCGCGCATGGGGCGCGAACGATCCGGCGCCCGGCCTGCTGGCCGCCGGAGGCGTGCTGGATGTGCCCACGCTGATTGATGCCTATTCGAACGGCATCTTTCCCTGGTACAGCGCGGGCCAGCCCATTCTGTGGTGGAGCACACACCCGCGCATGGTGCTTCAGGTGCAGCAGTTCCGACTGCACCGATCCCTGCGCAAGTCGATTCGCGCCTTACGCCAGGCCGGCAGACTGGAGGTCCACATGGACCGCGATGTCGGTCGCGTCATCCAGGCCTGCGCCCACACGCCGCGCGAGGGCCAGCAGGGCACATGGATACAGCCTGCCATGGCTCAGGCGTATGCGCAGCTGGCGCGTGCGGGTGTCGTGCACAGTGTGGAAACCTGGATCGATGGCGAACTCGCTGGCGGTCTGTACGCGGTCAACCTCGGTCGCATGGTGTTCGGCGAATCCATGTTCAGCCGCCAGAGCGGCGCCTCGAAAATCGCGCTGGCGGCACTGGTTGCGTTCAGCCGCGCGCATGAGATGCCCTGGATCGACTGCCAGCAAGAGACATCCCACCTGGCCTCGTTAGGCGCACAACCTGTGCACCGGGAAGCCTTCGGCGCACACCTGCGCCAGGTCTTGGAACGGCCTGCCCCACACTGGAAATTTGAATCCGTATACTGGCGCCACCTCTTGGGAGATCGGGCCGAAGACGGCGAATTTCTCACATGACGCACCTCAAAGAACTCCCGCTTCAGGCGCTCCAGTTTTACGCGACCGCGCCCTACCCGTGCAGCTACCTGCCAGCCAGGCAGGCGCGCTCACAGGTGGCAACACCCAGCCACCTGATTCACAACGACGCGTATTCAGACCTCGTTGCCCAGGGCTTTCGCCGCAGCGGCATGTTCACCTACCGGCCCTACTGCGATGGCTGCAACGCCTGCGTGCCGCTGCGTGTGCCGGTGGAACACTTTGCCCCCAGCCGCAGCCAGCGCCGCAGCCAGCGCCAGCATGCTGCGCTGCACACCCGGGTGCTCAAGCTGTGTTTCCTGCCCGAGCACTACCAGCTGTACCTGCGATACCAGAACAGCCGCCACGCCGGCGGCGGCATGGACCGGGACAGCATCGATCAATACACCCAGTTCCTGCTGCAAAGCCGGGTCAACTCACGCCTGGTGGAGTTCTTCGAGCCGGCCCAGGGCGACATGCCGGAGCGGCTCAAGATGGTGTCCATTGTTGACGTGCTCAACGACGGTCTCTCTGCCGTTTACACCTTCTACGAGCCCGATGCCGGGGCCAGTTACGGCACCTACAACGTGCTCTGGCAAATCGAGCAGGCGCGATCGCTGGCGCTGCCCCACGTGTACCTCGGCTACTGGATCGCCCAGAGCGGAAAAATGAACTACAAGGCCAGTTTTCGGCCCCATCAGGTGCTGCGCGAAGGCCGCTGGATCACGCCAGCCTGAGTTCGCCACACTACCAAGCGGGCGCCACCCGCCCGCCAAATTTCATCTTGTAAAATGATGGCAACTGTCCCATGCCATGACCAAACGCTCTGCCACCCCATCCAGCACGCCCACCGTTCAGGTCATTGAGCGCATGTTCAACCTGATCGAGGTACTCGCGTCGCGCGAAGAGTCGGTCTCGCTGAAGGAGATCAGCGAAGAAACAGGCCTGCATCCATCGACCGCCCACCGCATCCTCAACGACCTGACCATAGGCCGTTTTGTGGACCGGCCCGAGGCCGGCAGCTACCGCCTCGGGATGCGCCTGCTGGAGTTGGGCAACCTGGTGAAAGCCCGCCTCAGCGTGCGCGATGCTGCCCTGCAACCCATGCGCGAATTGCACAAACTCACTCAGCAGCCAGTGAGTCTAAGCCTGCGTCAGGGCGATGAAATCGTGTATGTGGAACGCGCATTCAGCGAGCGCTCGGGCATGCAGGTGGTGCGTGCGATCGGTGGCCACGCGCCGCTTCACCTGACCTCGGTCGGCAAACTGTTCCTCGCCGCCGAAGACCCGCAGCGGGTTCGTGCCTATGCCACGCGCACCGGCCTGGCCGGCAACACCCGCAACAGCCTGACCCAGCTGAGCGCCCTGGAGCGTGAACTCGTTCAATGTCGCCAGACCGGAATTGCCCGCGACAACGAGGAACTCGAAATGGGTGTTCGGTGCATGGCGGCTGGCATCTACGACGACCAGGATCGCCTGGTGGCAGGTCTTTCGATTTCCGCACCGGCTGATCGGCTGGACGATGCCTGGTTACCCAAGCTGCGCGCCACCGCCGCCGGTATCTCCGCCGCGCTGGGTTACACGCCACCACCATAACGGCGCCGAAAGGCCGCGCGCGCCGCACCAAAACAAAAAAGCGGTCACCTGGACCGCTTTTTTGTTGGGCGACAGCCATGCCAGCTTTTCAACCCTGGGGACGCGCAAACAGCTCCTGATACTTTTTCGCTTCCACCCACCGGCGAACCCGTTCGGCATCCTGCAACCGGCTCAATTTGCCGGTGGAATCCAGAAACACCATGATCAACTTGCGCCCGGCAATCTTGGTCTGCATCACCAGACACCGGCCGGCTTCGGCAATGTAACCAGTCTTCTGAAGGCCAATGTCCCACTCGGGGTTGCGAATCAACCGGTTGGAGTTCTGGTACTGCAAGGTACGGGGGCCCACATCGAGTTGATGACTCGGCGAGGTGGAAAGCTGACGCAGGATGGGCCGGTCGTAGGCTGCCGACACCAGTGTGACCAGATCGCTTGCACTCGACTGGTTCCAGCTGAGCAATCCAGTGGGCTCTACAAACCGCGTGTCCTTCATGCCCAGCTCTTGAGCCTTGCTGTTCATGAGCTTGACAAACTGCTGCATGCCGCCCGGAAACGTCCGTCCCAGGGCGTGCGCCGCCCGGTTCTCGCTGGACATCAGCGACAGGTGCATCATTTCGCCGCGGCTCAGGGTGGTGCCAACCGGCAGACGCGAACCGCTGCCTTTGTAGGTGTCGACATCATCCCGTGTGATGGTGATCATTTCCTCCATCGGCAGGTTGGCATCGGCGATCACCAGCCCGGTCATGAGCTTGGTGAGCGAAGCAATGGGCAACACCGCCGACTCGTTCTTGCTGAACAGCACCTCGCCCGAGTCCTGGTCAACCACCAGCGCCACACTGGAGTTCAGGTCCAGTGGGTCATCCGATTCGCGCAAACCGAGACGCTCGCCAGCGCTCAGGGTGAGCGGTGCGGCGGCGGCCACCGCGCCCGCCGAGGCAGCGCGCTTGGCAGACACCTTCTTCAGGGCGGGGCGCTGGGTGTTCGCCGCCACCGTCACGCGCTGGCGCTTGGCGGGCTGGCTTGCGCGCGCTACCTTGCGGTTGCCGGCTTTGTCCGCAGAGCGAGCGGCGGTTTTCTTGCTCGCCACGGGGCGCTTGGTCTTGGCACTGGTTGCTGATGGCGCTTTCTTACGATCAGCGTTCACCGTCTTCTTGGCCACAGGTTTCGTGCTGCTGCTGGCCTGAGACAGCGCAGGCCAGCTCAGCGCCGCACCCAACAACGCCACGGCGGCCACTTGGAACGCTTTTTGTATGCGAGGTGCGAGAAAGTTCATGGGTCCACTCCAGCCGGCCTGTTTGCGGCAAAGAGGAGTATAGGGTTCACGAAAAAAACTAGCAATATCAAATGCTTGGAAGACATAGCTCAATGAACGCTGAAACTGCCGGGCGATTTTCCGCCAGTTTCAGCGTTTGCTCTCCAACAAACGATTAAGTCTTTGATTTATAAAGACTTATCCTTGAGCCGCCACCCGATCAGCCTTGCTTTGCAGTTTGTTCAGCGCGCTGAGGTAGGCCTTGGCCGATGCAACCACGATGTCGGGATCCGCGCCCACGCCGTTGACCACTCGCCCGCTGTGCTGCAAGCGCACCGTCACCTCACCCTGGCTCTCGGTCGAGCCGCTGGTGATGGCATTGACCGAATACAGCACCAGCTCGGCGCCGCTCTTGACGTGATGCTCAATCGCCTTGAGCGAAGCGTCCACCGGTCCGTTGCCATCCGACTCGGCCTGGTACTCCTTGCCTTCTATGGTGAAAACTACCTTGGCATGGGGCCGTTCACCGGTTTCGCTGTGCTGGGACAGCGAAACCAGACCGTAGTGTTCTTTTTCCGCGGTCACGCTTTCGTCGCTGCACAGAGCGAGGATGTCTTCGTCGAAGATCTCGCTCTTGCGGTCGGCGAGTTCTTTGAACGCGGCGAAGGCGGTGTTGATCTCACTCTCTGAAGCCATTTCGATGCCGAGATCCAGCAAGCGCTGTTTGAAGGCGTTTCGGCCACTGAGTTTGCCCAGTACGATCTTGTTGGCCGCCCAGCCCACGTCTTCCGCCCGCATGATTTCGTAGGTGTCGCGCGCTTTAAGCACGCCGTCCTGGTGAATGCCGCTGGCATGGGCAAAGGCGTTGGCGCCCACCACAGCCTTGTTGGGCTGCACCACAAAGCCGGTGGTCTGACTCACCATGCGGCTGGCCGGCACGATCTGCGTGGTGTCCACACCCACATCAAGCTGGAAATAGTCGCGGCGCGTGCGCACCGCCATCACGATCTCTTCCAGAGAGCAGTTACCCGCCCGCTCGCCAAGACCGTTGATGGTGCATTCCACCTGCCGCGCGCCGCCGATCTTCACACCGGCCAGCGAATTGGCAACCGCCATGCCCAGATCGTTGTGGCAATGCACCGACCAGACTGCCTTGTCGGCATTCGGCACCCGTTCCCGCAGGGACCGGATGAACTCGCCATACAGCTCGGGAATGGCATAGCCCACCGTGTCTGGAATGTTGAGCGTGGTGGCCCCTTCCTTGATCACCGCCTCCAGCACCCGGCAGAGGAAGTCTGGATCGCTGCGATAGCCGTCTTCCGGGCTGAACTCGATGTCGTCCACCAGGTTGCGCGCAAACCGAACCGACTGAATGGCCTGCTCCAGCACCTGCTCCCGTGTCATGCGCAGCTTCTTCTCCATGTGGAGTTCGCTGGTGGCAATGAAGGTGTGAATGCGCGCCCGGCTGGCACCCTTGAGGGCCTCGGCAGCACGCGAAATGTCGCGATCGTTGGCACGCGCCAGCGAACACACGGTGGAGTCCTTGATGGTGTTGGCGATCGCCTGCACACAGTCGAAGTCGCCGTTGGAGCTGGCTGCAAAACCGGCCTCGATCACATCGACCTTCAGACGCTCCAGCTGGCGGGCAATGCGCAGCTTTTCGTCTTTGGTCATGGAGGCGCCAGGCGACTGTTCGCCGTCACGCAAAGTGGTGTCGAAAATGATGAGCTTGTCGGTCATGGGACTCTCCGATAACTGCCTGAAAGGGCGGGGAACAACCCACAGCCCAAAATGAAAACGGCCCGCTGCGGGTGCAAACGGGCCGTTGGGGATATTCGCTCGCGCGCTACCACACATGCCCGTGAAGGACACCCCGTAGTAGCGCGAAAACTGTTGAGAACATGCGGATCAATGTATCACAAAGCATCGGCGCGGCCCGATGAGAAAAACCCATGGACATCATTGGTGACCATGGCCTTATTCGTGCAGGCCCCGCTCTTCTGGCTCGTCGGTGGACATGCTGATCACGCTGGTGTGCCGCCCCTTGGCCCTGCGCCAACCGTAGATCGCGTAGCCCGACAATCCGTACACCACGAACAAGGCAAACACCACCGTCGGCGGGTGAATGTTGATCACGGCTATGCCCAGCGCCACCAGTACGATGGACGCAAACGGCACGCTCTTCTTCAAGCTGAGGTCCTTGAAGCTGTAAAACGGCACATTGGTGACCATGGTCAGGCCTGCAAACAAGGTGATGGCAAAAATCGCCCAGCGCACATCCGTTGCCGCGTACTCAAGGTCTGTCATCAGCCAGATGAAACCCGCCACCAGGGCCGCAGCCGCGGGAGACGGCAAGCCCTGGAAGTAGCGTTTGTCCACCACACCGGTGTTCACGTTGAAACGGGCCAGACGCAGTGCCGCGCACGCGCAGTACACGAAGGCAGCAATCCAGCCCCAACGCCCCAGCGTGCTGAGCGCCCAGATGTAAGCCACGAGGGCGGGCGCAGCACCAAAGGAGACCATGTCCGACAGCGAATCCATCTGCTCGCCAAACGCGCTCTGGGTGTTCGTCATGCGCGCCACCCGCCCGTCCAGACTGTCGAGCACCATGGACACGAAGATCGCCACGGTGGCCAGTTCGAAGCGCCCGTTCATCGCCATGACGATGGCGTAGAAGCCACCGAACAAGGCAGCCAGTGTGATCATGTTAGGCACCATGTAGATGCCTTTGACGCGCTTGCGGGGTTCGCTTTGCGGCTCGTGGTCTGTATCGGTTCCGTCGTGCATGGCTGTCCTGTGGAGCGCAACCCGTGGCAGCACGGGCTGAGCCTGGTTGTTTGGTCCAGTGTAAGCCAGCCACCGGGACCTGAAAGCGAAACAGGCCACCAAGGTGGCCTGCCGGGTGTCTTCGCCTGCACGGCGAAAAGGGCCGATCAGTTGCGGGTCTGATCGACCAGCTTGTTCTTGGCGATCCAGGGCATCATGGCACGCAGCTGGGCACCCACCACCTCGATCTGGTGATCGGCGGTGTTGCGACGGCGAGCCGTCATGCTCGGGTAGTTCAGGCGGCCTTCCTGGATGAACATCTTGGCGTAGTCGCCGTTCTGGATGCGCTTGAGGGCATTGCGCATCGCCTTGCGGGACTCTTCGTTGATCACCTCGGGACCGGTCACGTACTCACCGAATTCGGCGTTGTTCGAAATCGAGTAGTTCATGTTGGCGATGCCGCCTTCGTAGATCAGGTCCACGATCAGCTTGAGCTCGTGCAAGCACTCGAAGTAGGCCATCTCGGGCGCATAGCCCGCTTCGACCAGCGTCTCGTAACCCATCTTGATCAGCTCAACGGCACCACCGCACAGCACAGCCTGCTCGCCGAACAGGTCGGTCTCGGTCTCTTCCTTGAAGTTGGTTTCGATGATGCCGGCCTTGCCACCGCCGTTGGCCATGGCGTAGGAAAGGGCCAGGTCGCGCGCCCTGCCGCTTTTATCCTGGTGGACCGCCACCAGGTGGGGCACACCGCCACCCTGGGTGTAGGTGTTGCGCACGGTGTGGCCGGGGGCTTTTGGTGCGACCATCCAGACGTCGAGGTCAGCGCGTGGGACCACCTGGTTGTAGTGCACGTTGAAGCCGTGGGCGAAAGCGAGCGAAGCGCCCTGCTTCAGGCTCGGCTCGATCTCTTTGTAAACCGCGGCGATGTTTTCGTCAGGCAGCAGGATCATGACCACGTCAGCGGCTTTGACCGCGTCGTTCACCTCCATCACGGTCAGGCCGGCCTTGCCAACCTTGTCCCAGGAGGCACCACCCTTGCGCAGACCGACCACGACCTTCACGCCGCTGTCGTTCAGGTTTTGCGCGTGGGCGTGGCCTTGCGAACCATAGCCAATGATGGCCACGGTCTTGCCCTTGATCAGGCTCAGGTCGCAGTCTTTGTCGTAGAAAACTTTCATGGAGTACTCCGGTTCAAATTAAGAGGGGCCACATACCGTGGCATGAGGGGGTGAATATTCCGGCAGACGCCGTGGAACCGGCTTTGCCGGGCCACTGGCGTCGTCCCCTTGAGGGGAAGCCGCAAAGCGGCGCAGGAGTGGGCTGAATCAAACGCGCAGTATTCTCTCACCACGGCCAATGCCGCAGGCACCGGTGCGCACCGTCTCCAGGATCGCGCTGCGGTCGATCGCCTCCAGAAACGCGTCGTTCTTGGTCTGATCGCCGGTGAGCTCGATGGTGTAACTCTTCTCGGTCACGTCGATCACGCGACCCCGAAAAATGTCCGCCATGCGCTTCATTTCCTCGCGCTCCTTGCCCACCGCGCGCACCTTGACCAGCATCAGTTCGCGCTCGGTGTAAGCGCCTTCGGTGAGATCGACCACCTTCACCACCTCGATCAGGCGGTTGAGGTGCTTGGTGATCTGCTCGATCACGTCGTCGGACCCTGCGGTCTGAATCGTCATGCGGGAGAGCGAGGGGTCTTCCGTGGGCGCCACGGTGAGCGATTCGATGTTGTAACCACGGGCCGAGAACAGACCAACCACGCGCGAGAGCGCACCGGCCTCGTTTTCGAGCAAGACAGCAATGATGTGTTTCATGAGAAAGATTCCTCTTTTCTGAGCCCTCCCCCGCGCACGGTAATGCGCGGGCTTGGCTGCAAATAGATTCGTCGGGGGCCACCCGCAGCGGCGTGCCGCGGGTGGAGAAAGGGGTCAAAGGTCTTCGGCGCCCAACAGCATCTCGGTGATGCCCTTGCCGGCCTTGACCATGGGGAACACGTTTTCGGTGGGATCGGTGCGGAAATCCATGAAAACGGTGCGGTCCTTGAGCTTGCGCGCCTCGCGCAGCGCAGGCTCCACGTCCTGCGGCCGCTCGATCAGCATGCCCACGTGGCCGTAGGCCTCAGCCAGCTTGACGAAGTTCGGCAGCGCATCCATGTAGCTGTGGCTGTACCGGCCTTCGTAATCGATTTCCTGCCACTGCCGAACCATGCCGAGGTAGCGGTTGTTCAGCGCGCAGATCTTGATCGGCGTGTTGTACTGCAGGCAGGTAGAAAGCTCCTGAATGCACATCTGAACCGAGCCTTCACCGGTAACGCAGAACACCTCGGCGTCGGGCTTGGCCAGCTTGATGCCCATGGCGTAGGGAATGCCCACACCCATGGTGCCCAGGCCCCCCGAGTTGATCCAGCGGCGCGGCTCGTCAAACCGGTAGTACTGCGCAGCCCACATCTGGTGCTGGCCGACATCGGACGTGATGTATGTCTCCACGTCTTTGGTCATGTCCCACAGGGTCTCGACCACATACTGCGGCTTGATCACGTCGCCGTTGCCGCGGTCGTACTTCAGGCAGTCCTTGGAGCGCCATGCCTCGATGGTCGACCACCAGCCCGAGAGCGCCTGAGCGTCCATGCGGGTCGTGGTCTCGCGCACCATATTGATCAGCTCGGTCAGCACGTCCTTCACGTCGCCAACGATGGGTATATCCACCTTGACCCGCTTGGAAATACTCGACGGGTCGATGTCGATGTGGATGATCTTGCGTTCGTTCTGCGCGAAATGCTTGGGGTTGCCAATCACCCGATCATCAAACCGCGCGCCCACCGCCAGCAGCACGTCACAGTTCTGCATCGCGTTGTTGGCTTCAACGGTGCCGTGCATGCCCAGCATGCCAAGGAATTTTCTGTCTGAGGCCGGGTAAGCGCCAAGACCCATCAAGGTGTTGGTGACCGGATAGCCGAGCAGATCGACAAGGGTACGCAGCTCCTGCACCGCATTGCCCAGCAGCACGCCGCCGCCGGTGTAGATGTACGGACGCTTGGCACTGAGCAGCAACTGCAAGGCCTTGCGGATCTGGCCGCCATGTCCCTTGCGCACCGGGTTGTAGGAACGCATTTCGACCGACTCGGGGTAGCCGGTGTAGGGCACCTTGTTGAAGGACACGTCCTTCGGAATATCGACCACCACTGGGCCGGGTCTTCCGGTGCGGGCAATGTGAAACGCTTTCTTCATCACCATCGCCATGTCGCGCGCGTCCTTCACCAGGAAGTTGTGCTTGACGATGGGTCGGGTGATGCCGACCGTGTCGCACTCCTGGAAGGCGTCCAGGCCGATGGCGGCCGTGGGCACCTGCCCGGTGATGATCACCATCGGAATGCTGTCCATGTAGGCCGTGGCGATGCCGGTCACCGCGTTGGTGACACCGGGGCCGGATGTCACCAGGGCCACACCCACCTCGCCAGTGGCGCGGGCATAGCCGTCGGCTGCGTGCACAGCGGCCTGCTCATGGCGCACCAGCACATGCTGAATCGTGTCTTGCTTGTAGAACGCGTCGTAAATGTGGAGCACCGCACCACCGGGATAGCCCCAGAGGTACTTCACACCCTCGGCCTGCAAGGCCTTGACGAGAATTTCGCCACCACGCAACTCTTGCGGGACACCGCCACTGGCGGCTGCGGCTGAGGCCAGTTCGGCCTTGTTGATTTCCATGATGAACCTTTCGAGAATTTCTCTGACGAAATACCTTGGGTGCTCCTTCACCCACTCTTGTGAAGCGGTGTTGGAACTTGAGGCCAAGGACATGAGCGGACACATACCCCGCCGGACCTTGACCCGTTTGCCTTTTTGAATCGAAGCCCGACATTATCGCACCTGGAATTGGGGCAGCGGAACACTCACCCTCATGCGCACCGTTTCAACCGCGCACGACGCCCCAGCCCAACCGGCGCCATGCAACCGCGATGCGACAATTGCAGACCAAGCCAGACCGCTCACCACATGACTGCCGCCCCAACAGCCTCCCCAGCCACCGCGCCCACCGTCGGGCTGACCGCCCCACCGCTGATGCGCCGCATGGCCTGCTGGCTCTACGAAGGCATGCTGCTGTTTGGCGTGGTGTTCATCGCCGGCTACCTCTTTTCCACCCTGAGCCAGACCCGCAACGCGATGGACAACCGGCATCTTCAGCAGGCATTCCTGTTTGTGGTGTTCGGGATCTATTTCATCTGGTTCTGGGCCAAGGGTCAGACCTTGGCAATGAAGACCTGGGACATCCGAGTCGTCGACTCTGCCGGGCATCCGCTCAGCCAGGCGCGCGCCCTGTCGCGCTACCTGCTGTCGTGGCTTTGGCTGCTGCCACCCCTTGCGGCCGGCGGCTATTTCGAACTCCCGGCCGGAGAACTCACCGTGATCCTGATCGGCTGGGTGCTGGTCTGGGCGCTGCTGTCGCGCTTCCACGCACAGCGCCAGTTTCTGCACGACGCACTGGCAGGAACACGCCTCGTTCATTTCAAACCAGCCGAAGACAAGAGCCGGCCCCGGCGCTGGTGGCACTGACCCCTGCCATCACACACACCACGCACACATGGCACCCGAATCTGAACGCGAAGCGGTGAACGCGCAAAAATTGCGCACTGGCTTCACGCGCATGCACCACGCTTTTGGCTATTCGCTCTCGGGCTTTCGCGCTGGCTGGGACGAAACAGCATTCCGACAGGAAGCCCTGGCGGCGCTGGTGATGCTGCCACTCGCCTTCTGGCTCGGCCAGACATGGATCGAAATCGCGCTGCTGACCGGTACCGTGCTGCTGGTGATGGTGGTTGAGCTACTCAACACCGGCATTGAGTCCGCAGTCGACCGCATTGGGCCTCAATGGCACGAGCTGTCCAAACGAGCCAAGGACATGGGCAGCGCTGCGGTGCTGCTCAGTCTTCTCTTGTGCGCTGGCACCTGGCTGGCGGCACTATGGTCGCGTTTCATGTGAGATCACCAACATGAACCAGCCCGCTTTTTCTCTTTGCGTCTACTGCGGCTCGCGTCCGGGTGCCGACACCGCCTACCTCGCACTGGCCGAACGGGTGGGCGAATGGATCGGCCGACACCAGGGGCAACTGGTCTATGGCGGCGGTCGCAGTGGCCTGATGGGCTGCGTGGCCCAGGCCACACTGGCCGCCGGTGGACGCGTGGTGGGCGTCATACCGAGAGCGCTGGTGGAGCGCGAGTTTGCCAACCACGACTGCACCGAACTGCATGTCGTGGACAACATGCACGATCGCAAGCGCCTGATGGCCGAGCGAGCAGACGCGTTTCTCGCGCTGCCCGGCGGTATCGGCACCTTCGAAGAGCTGTTTGAGGTCTGGACCTGGCGCCAGCTCGGCTACCACGACAAACCGATCGGCCTACTGAATACCGCAGGCTATTACGACGGGCTGCTGAGCTTCCTGCAACACGCGACCGCCGAAGCGTTCATGAACCCAGCGCAAATGGCCCTGATTCGGGCAGACGACAGCCTGGAGCGGCTGCTGCCAACCCTGGTTCAGGCCGCTGGCCTTGCACCAGCCGCGCAGCTCGACGCGATCTAGAGCGCCAGCTCAGACAGCCGAATCGTCAAGCTCACCGGTGCGGATGCGCACGACACGCTCGACGTCTGTCACAAAAATCTTGCCGTCGCCGATCTTGCCCGTGCGAGCGGCGCGCACGATGGCATCCACACAGCGGTCCACATCGTCCGACTTCACCACCACCTCGACCTTCACCTTGGGCAGAAAGTCGACCACGTACTCCGCACCGCGGTACAGCTCGGTGTGGCCCTTCTGGCGACCAAACCCCTTCACCTCGGTGACGGTCAAACCGCTCACGCCCTGCTCAGCCAGCGCTTCGCGCACCTCTTCCAGTTTGAACGGCTTGATGACGGCGGTGATTTGCTTCATGCGTGGATCTCTGAGCGGATGGCAAAGGGAACAAAACTCTATCATGCGCTAACTCAGGCGGGCGGCGGCCTGAGGCAGCGCTCTACCCTCACGCCCGGTATTTGCTCGTGATTGGGTAACGCCAGTCCTTGCCAAAGCTGCGGTGGGTCACGCGGACGCCCACCGGAGCCTGGCGGCGCTTGTATTCGTTGATGCGGATCAGACGCACCACCTGCTCCACGGCAGCGGCATCAAAACCGGCCTCAACAATGCTCGCCGGGCTCTGATCGTTTTCCATGTAACGCTCGATGATGGCGTCGAGCACCTCATAGGGCGGCAGGCTGTCCTGATCGGTCTGGTCCGGGCGCAACTCGGCGCTGGGCGGGCGGGTGATGATGCGCTCAGGAATCGGATTGGCGCCGGTGCGGTACGGATCGTGTTCGTTGCGCCATCGCGCCAAGCGAAACACCGTGGTTTTCAACACATCCTTGATCACGGCGAATCCTCCCGCCATGTCGCCGTACAAAGTGCAATAGCCGGTGGCCAGCTCGCTCTTGTTGCCCGTGGTCAGAACCATGCCGCCAAACTTGTTCGACAGCGCCATCAGCAAGGTACCGCGAATGCGCGCCTGCAGATTTTCTTCTGTGGTGTCGTCTGGCAGACCGGCGAAGTCCGTCGAAAGAGCCAACTTGAAAGCCTCGAAGGTGGGACCGATCCGCATTTCGTCGTATCGAACGCCCAGCCGGCTGGCCATCTCGCGCGCGTCCATCCAGGAAATGTCCGCCGTGTAGGGCGACGGCATCATCACCGTGCGAACCCGGTCTTTGCCCAGTGCATCAACCGCAATCGCAAGCACCAGCGCCGAATCGATGCCGCCCGACAAACCGAGCAGCGCACCGGGGAAACCATTTTTGCCCACGTAGTCGCGTACGCCGAGCACCAGCGCGTGCCAGAGGTCGGCCTCCGCGCTGTGGGCGCGGTCAATATCGCCGTCGACCGTCCAGCCATTGACCGATGGCGAAAGCGCAACATCAAACAAAGTTTCTTCAAAGCTCACCGCGCGGGCGCGTACCGCGCCCGCGGCATCCAGCGCAAAGGACCGTCCCTCAAACACAATTTCATCCTGGCCGCCAACCAGGTGGGCATACACCAGCGGCAGCGCCACCGACCTCGCACGCTGACACATGGTCTGCTCGCGCTCGTAACCCTTGCCGCCATGAAACGGCGACGCGTTGATGACCACCAGCAGCTCCGCCCCCGCCGCCTTCGCCTGCGCGGCCGGCACCTCAAACCAGGCGTCTTCACAGATCAACAATCCGCAACGAACCCGCTCGCCGCCAGCGCCGGTGACATCGAACACGCCAACCTCATCGCCCGGCACGAAATAGCGTCGCTCGTCAAACACCTGGTAGTTGGGCAGTTCTTGCTTGGCGTAGGTGAGCAGAACCTGCCCCTCGCACAACACGCTGGCCGCGTTGTGCAGCGCAGCGGTTGACACACTGCGATCGCGCTGCGCACCCACCGCGCTCAACACCCGCGCCGGGTGACCCACCACGATGCTCAGGCCTTTCAAACTGGCCGTCTCCCGGACCACCGCGTTCAAGGCATCATCACAGGCATCGATGAACGCAGGCCGCAGAAACAAATCTTCGGCTGCGTAGCCGCACAGCGCCAGCTCGGGAGTGAGCAACAGGCAGGCGCCACGGCGATGGGCCTGATGGGCTGCGTCGATGATTTTCCGGGCATTGCCCGCCATGTCGCCCACCACATAGTTGAGCTGGGCGACGCAAACTGAGAGGGTCATGGGGTGTCAAAAATGCGTGGGCGCAGCGTAGGAAATTCCGGCTATGGCGGCTGCCAGGCCGCGGTCGGCGGGGCTCTGGAGTGACCGCCGCGAATTATGTCACCCGGGTTTTTTCTTCACCGGCGCAGATCAATTCCGAGGGCTGGCAGACCCTGCTCGCGCGGGCGAGCGATGCGAGTCCGTTCGTACAACACGCTTACCTGCTCGCGCTTCACGAAACCGCTTGCGCAAGTGCCCAGGCTGGTTGGCAACCGCAGTTCCTGACGCTGTGGCGCGACGACCGGCTGGAGGCCGCGTGCCCGCTGTACCTGAAGAACCACTCTTATGGAGAGTACGTATTCGACTGGGCATGGGCCAACGCTTACGCGCAGCACGGTCTGGATTACTACCCCAAGGCGGTGGTGGCCGTGCCGTTCACCCCGGTACCAGGCGCCCGGCTGCTGGCCCGTGACGACCAGGCCCGCGCTGCCCTGGCCCAGGCGCTGATCGAGCACACCCGCAGCGAAGGTTTGTCGTCGCTGCACCTGCTGTTTGTTCAGCCACACGATGTGGTTGCTTGCGAGCGAGCCGGCATGATGCTGCGGCACACGGTGCAGTTTCACTGGAAGAACATTGCCCCCACGCTCCCCGCTGCGCGTGGTGCGCTGCCCCCCGAGGGGGCTGACCCCGCCTTGGGGCGGCCCGGCGGCGGGGTTGCCGCCCCCACCCTCCCCGCTGCGCGTGGTGCGCTGCCCCCCGAGGGGGCTGACCCCGCCTTGGGGCGGCCCGGCGGCGGGGTCGTTGCCCCCACGCTCCCCGCTGCGCGCGGTGCGCTGCCTGAACCTGAATCGACGATCGGCGCAGCGTCGGCGCGCTTTACCGACTTCGAGCATTTCCTCGCCAGCCTGGTGCAGGAAAAACGCAAGAAGATTCGCCAGGAGCGCCGCAAGGTGGCGGATGCCGGTGTGCGCTTTCGGTGCTCTGAGGGCCTGGAAATCTCCGAGCTGGACTGGGATTTTTTCTATCGCTGCTATGAACGCACCTACTTGGAACACGGCAATGCGCCCTACCTGAACCGTGCGTTCTTCCGGCGCATGGCCACCGACATGCCCCAGCACTGGCTGATGTTCATCGCCGAGCGCGAGGGACGTCCGATGGCCAGCAGCCTGATTGCGCTGGACGCCGCGCGCCGGGTGGCGTATGGCCGTTACTGGGGTGCGCTGGAGCGGGTGGACTGCCTGCACTTCGAGGCTTGCTACTACCAGCCACTGGTCTGGTGCATTGCCAACGGCATCGATCGTTTCGAAGGCGGCGCGCAAGGCGAGCAGAAGATGGCGCGCGCGCTGCTGCCAGTGAAAACCACCAGCGCACACTGGCTGGCGCAGCCGGCGTTTGCCGATGCGGTCGGGCGATTCCTGGAGAGAGAGCAAGCGGGTGTGGGCAACTACCTGGCCCAGCTGAGCAGCCGCAGCCCCTTCAAAGCGCCACGCGGCGAAGGCCCTGCATGAGGACAGGCGCCCACGCTGCCTGGTGGGCAGACTGCAGGTGTCAGCCAGTGGGTAAACTGCGGTGCACATGAGCGAAACAGACGCCTTCTTTACCCACACCATCGTCGGCGCACCCATGTCGGTGTTGCTGGGACGCCAGGCCAGACCGGGCCGCGGTGCCGGCTCCGAAGGCCTGCAGATTGACATGACGCAAGGGCGGGCGGTTCTCAGCCCCGCCTGGCAATCTTGGGTGATCACCACGCAGGCCTGCGCACCGGTGGGCATTCCGCGCATGCGCCCCACCCGCGCGCGACGCTGGCTGGAGCGTCACGCGCTGCTGATTGCTGCCGCGGGTCTGTTCAGTACAACGGTCACCGTCATTTTCTGGGGGATATCCCGATGGCTGTGACCCCCCCCCAGGACACGCTCACACTCGATCCGATCGCCATGAACGTGGTGAACCGGGTGGCGGCGGGCTCGGCGCTCAGTGGCAATCTGACTTTTGAGGGCGGGCTGCTGGTGCAGGGCGAGCTGTCGGGGCAGATTCGGGTCAATGGCCGCCTCATCATCTGGACCGGCGGCGTGGTGAGCGGTCAGGTTGAAGTGACTGGCGATTTCTATCTTTTCGGCCACCTCGGCAAAACCGGCGCCGATGTGCAGGCCACGCAGCTCGCCTGCCACGGCATGGCCTTCGTGTCGAAAACGGGCATCTCCACCGGCACACTCGAAGCTAGGCGATTGCAGATGTATGAAGGTGCGGATCTGCAAGGCCCTTTCAAGACAATGCAACCACGACCTGAAACGAGATGACCCTTGTCCGCGGGTCGTGTCCACATCCCGTGTGTCGAGAGACATCCGCAACGAATCTGACACGCGCCTGAACCCCGTTTGCGCCCACCTCTTTCCCGAAACCAGGACATGGCCACAACACCCGACTCAACCAACACGGCACCCCACACCGAGCCCGATCAGGCTGGCCCTGCCACCCACATGAATGACACGCTGGCCGTGGGCGTTGGCAAAGCCATGCCGCCCACCTTGCCGGCCTACCTCCCGGTGCTCGACGCGCAGCTTTCCACCGAAGGCAGCGAGGGCACGGCGGTGCGCAGCCTGCTGGCCCAGGGCATGGCGTTCGTGGGCAATGCCACGCTGCGGGGCTCGTTCAGCGTATCGGGCCAGGTTCAGGGCAACCTGCATCAGGCACATGACGCGCTCGCCAGTGTCGTGGTGACCGAAACCGGTTCGGTCACCGGCGACATCACCGCCCACCGCATTTCGGTCATGGGGCACACCGAAGGCATTCTGGACGCTGGCCAGGGCGAGGTGTCGCTGCACGACACCGCCGATGTGCACGGCGTGGTGCGGTACGGCCGCATTCAGGTGAACGGCGCCAACCTCAACGCCACCCTGGAGCGCGCCACACCGCCCAGACCGGTGGGTTGAGTGTCAACGGTGCACAACGCACGCCCAAGCCGTGGCCCGCAGCCCAACGCCCTCAGCAGCAAGTTCGAACACCCAGGCCGGTGCGGCAGTGCCCGGCACGGAGTCCGTGCGCCTCGCCGCCCTCAGCGCCAGTTGGACGCGCGACCGCCAGCTAAGTCGCCGAAGGCTGGCCTGGCGGTGGCTGCTGTGGGGCTGGTGGCGCTTCGGCTTGCCGCTGCTGCTGGCGCTCCCCCTGGCCGCCGTTCTGCTGCTGCGGCTGCCGCCATCGAACGTGCCCGCGTGGCTGACCCCGGTGTTGTCGAGCCTGCGCCTGCTTGCCGGCACCAGCGAGGCCATACCGCGCGCCGCCGCCCCTCTCAACACCCCAAAACCCACGCCAGCCAAGGAGCCCTGACACCATGAATCCACAACCTGCCAACACGCGCCTGGTGCCTGCCGAACGCTTGAGCGCCATCACCAGCCTGATCGCCGAGGGCTCGATTTTTGAGGGCAGTTTTCACTGCGCACAGGACCAGGGCATCAAGATCGACGGCCTGCTCAAGGGCAACGTGAGCTTTGAAACCGGGGGCACGCTGCACGTGGGGGCCAGCGGGCTGATCGACAACACGCGGCTGGAGGCCGACTACGTGTTCATCGAAGGTCGGGTGAGCGGCACCGTGATCGCGCGCAAGGCGCTGGAGATCACCGGCTCGGGAACCTTGATCGGCGAGGCCCAGTACGACGAGCTGATCGACCTGCACCCGCGCGCCCGGGTTCGCGGCAAGATCGAATACCGCGGCGAGGTTGACAGCGCACCGAACTGAACACCCGAGGCCAGCAAAAAAGCCTGTGCGGTCACCTGCACAGGCTTCTCTCATGCCTCACTGCGACACCCCGTCGCGGTGAGCCGCAGGGCTTCAGGCCTTGCTCTTGTTGTAGTTGGCCACGCCGTCGGTGATTTCCTTGTGGGCCGCCTCCGGTCCCTCCCAGCCAATGACCTTCACCCACTTGCCCGGCTCCAGATCTTTGTAGTGCTCGAAGAAGTGCTGAATGGTGTTGAGCCGCATCGGGTTGAGGTCTGAGGGCTTTTGCCACTGGCTGTAGATCGAAAGCACCTTGTCGATCGGCACCGCGAGCACCTTGCCGTCTTCGCCGGCTTCGTCGTTCATCTTCAGGATGCCGATGGCGCGGCAAGGCACGACAACGCCGGGAATCAGGGGCACCGGCGTGATCACCAACACGTCCACCGGGTCGCCATCGCCCGACAGCGTGCGGGGCACGTAACCGTAGTTGGTCGGGTAATGCATCGCCGTGCTCATGAAGCGATCCACGAAGATCGCGCCCGTTTCCTTGTCGACCTCGTACTTGATCGGGTCGGCATTCATCGGGATCTCGATGATCACGTTGAACGACTCGGGAACATTCTTGCCGGGGGTCACGTTGTCAAGAGACATGCTTTTGCTTCGAGGGTTGTGAGGAATCTGGGAGCTTGTGTGCGGGTAGGGCCGCCGCATCAAACCGGAGAAGGCCACCATGGCACTCCACCAACTGGGATTTACCCTGATTTTACTGATTCCAAGCTGACTTTTTGACGCGGCTCATTGCGAGCGCTGGGCGATTGCCGCTAAATTGCCGGTGTTGGCCAATCGCCCTGCCCAGCGCTTCCTCAAGCGCTGCACAAGGACCCGAGGAAGCAACGCAGCGGGGGCATCCCCGGAGGCGTTGCCCCCTCCAAGTCGAAACGAGCAGGAGAAATACATGGTTGGTCAAAGTGCGCTCATATTTGCGCTGGCGTGTGGTCTGGTGGCGGTGATCTACGGCTTCTGGTCGCGAAGCTGGATCCTGTCTCAGGACGCGGGCAACGCCCGCATGCAGGAAATTGCGGGGGCCATCCAGACGGGCGCGGCAGCCTATCTCGCCCGGCAGTACAAAACCATCGGGTTGGTGGGCGTGATCCTCGCCGTGCTGATCGGGGTGTTTCTGGACAGCCTGAGCGCCATCGGTTTCGTGCTGGGCGCGGTGCTGTCGGGGGCCTGTGGCTTCATCGGCATGAACATCTCGGTGCGCGCCAATGTGCGCACCGCCCAAGCCGCCACCCGGGGTATCGGGCCGGCACTGGACGTGGCGTTCCGCGGCGGTGCCATCACCGGCATGCTGGTCGTGGGCCTGGGGCTGCTCGGCGTGGCCGGTTTCTTCTGGTTTCTGGTGGGCAACGGCAACTTCACGCCCGACAAAAACCTGGCCAAGCTGCTCAACCCGCTGATCGGTTTCGCCTTCGGCTCGTCCCTCATTTCAATCTTTGCCCGTCTGGGCGGCGGCATTTTCACCAAGGGCGCCGACGTGGGCGCCGACCTGGTGGGCAAGGTGGAAGCGGGCATTCCGGAAGACGACCCGCGCAACCCGGCGGTGATTGCAGACAACGTGGGCGACAACGTGGGTGACTGTGCCGGCATGGCCGCCGACCTGTTTGAAACCTACGCGGTCACGCTGATCGCCACCATGGTGCTGGGCGCCCTGATGGTGGCCGCAGCGCCGATGAACGCGGTGTTGTACCCGCTGGTTCTGGGCGCCGTGTCGATCCTGGCTTCCATCGTGGGATGCAACTTTGTGAAGGCCACCCCGGGCATGAAAAACGTGATGCCCGCGCTTTACAAGGGCTTGGCGATTGCCGGCGTGCTCTCGTTGATCGCCTTCTGGTTTGTCACCGCCTGGATCATGCCGGACAACGCCATCACCGCCACCGGCAGCCAGCTGCGGCTGTGGGGCGCCTGCGCGGTGGGCCTGGTGCTGACCGCGGCACTGGTCTGGATCACCGAGTTCTACACCGGCACCCAGTATTCCCCGGTGAAGCACATCGCCCAGGCATCCACCACCGGACACGGCACCAACATCATTGCCGGCCT
>JAIFNE010000090.1 GCA_020047875.1 Hydrogenophaga sp. | reverse complement strand
AGCGTGGGCCAGCCGGGGGCGACGGGCGCGTCGTTTTGAAACTTAGATGCACCAGCGGCCATGCTGCGGCTCACGCGTCCAGCGGCGCGGCAGGCGACTGCGCGGCCAGTCGGGCCAGTTGCTGCTGACGCAGCAGTTCGCGCTCGGCCGTGGTCTGCGCCACCTTGTCGCGCACATACATCGGCAACGCCTGCTGGGCCGACACCGCCTCGTCCCGCGCCAGCGCGGCCGGTGCCAGACGCAGCAGCGCCTGCGCGGTGGGCAGCGCCTGCTGGCGGCGGCCAGGCAGATCACTGAATTGCGCGCCGTACGCATCGAACACATTGCCGGCCAGCAGGTCGGCTGTCGCAGCGCCGCCGTTTGGGCCAGGCGCTGCGCCACCAGCCGGCCAGCTCGTCGGGGGCACACAGGCGCGCCGGCTGCTGTTCCACCAGGCCCGCGCCGCTGTCCAGGTAGGCGCCCACATACAGCTCGCCCATGCGCGCATCGAGCAGGGCCGCCATGCGCGCCGGCGCTGGCTCGCCCGCCGCGACCTGCAGGACGCGCGCTTCCTCGGCCAGCGCGGCCAGGGTGTCGATGGGCAGCACCGGCAGGCCGTCGGGCCGGGCCTCGCTGCGCGCGCCATAGGCCAGCCCCTGGACCACCGCACAGGCGGTACGCAGCCCCGTGAACGAACCCGGCCCGCGAGCGAACACCAGGGCGTCCAGATCGGCCAGCTGCCAGCCCGCCTCGGCCAGCAGCGCGCCGATGACGGGCAGCAGCGTCAGCGAAGCCTGCGCCGCGCCGGGCCCGGTGTGTTGCCAGATCGGTTCGCCCGCCGCGCCGCTGCCCAACGCAACCGACAGGGTGTCGGTGCTGGTCTCGATGGCGAGCAGGCGCAGCGGTCGGGTGGAAGGCATGGGCCATTATCGAACAGCGCCTGCCACCGCGGCACCGCCGCACCCCGGCGGTTGACGCTTCCATAATGGGCGCATCCATGCGCCACCTTTCACCTGCCTACCCGCACCATTCCACCACCTGGGCCGCACGGGCGCAGCGTCTGGCGATTGCCCTGCTGAGCGCCGTGGCGCTGCCCGCCTGCGCGCAGCTGCCGCCCAGCGTGAGCGCCGCGCTGCAGCGCGCGCAGGTACCGGCCGATGCGATGTCGGCCCTGGTGGTGCCGATCGATCCGCCGCTGGCCGACCGCCTGCGCCACCGCGCCGATGCGTCGGTGAACCCGGCCTCGGTGATGAAGTTGGTGACCACTTACGCCGCTCTTGACCTGCTGGGCGCCGACTTCACCTGGGACACCCAGTTCCTGACCGATGGCACGGTGGACCAAGGCGTGCTGCGCGGCAACCTGTATGTGCGCGGCAGCGGCGACCCCAAACTGGTGCTGGAGCGCCTGCAGACCGCTTTCTTCGCCCTGCAGGACCAGGGCGTGCGCGTGATTCTGGGCGACATGGTGCTCGACCACAGCGCCTTCGAACTCCCCGCGCACGACCCGGGCGCCTTCGACGGCGAAGCCCTGCGGCCCTACAACGCCAGCCCCGACGCGCTGCTGGTCAACTTCAAATCGGTGGTGCTCACCTTCCAGCCAGACCCCGCAGCCGGCGTGGCCCGGGTGCTCAGCGAGCCGCCGCTGGCCGGGCTGGCGGTTGACGCCAGCGTGCCCCTGAACCGGCAGGGCTGCGGCGACTGGCGCGCCAGCTTGCGGGCGCGGTTCGACAACGCGAACGCGATCCGCTTCGAAGGCAGCTACCCCGCGGGCTGCGGCGAGCGCGTGTGGCCCGTGGCTTACCAGGAGCCGGCCAGCTACGCCGCCCGTTCGATGGAAGGCCTGTGGCGCGCCAGCGGCGGCGCGCTCACCGGGCAGGTGCGCACCGGGCTTGCACCACCCGGCGCCCGGCTGCTGCACAGTGCCCGCTCGCTACCGCTCTCGGACATCATCAACGACGTCAACCAGTGGAGCAACAACGTGATGGCGCAGCAGGTGTTTCTCACGCTCGGGCGGCTGGCGCCGGCGCGGGTGGACGCCCTCAGCGAGCCGCGCGGCCCGCTGCAACCCGTGCGCACCGGCCACTTTGAGCGCTCCCGCGAGGTGGTGGCGCGCTGGTGGAAAACCACCTTCGGGATCCGGCCCGCGGCACCCGTGATGGACAACGGCGCCGGCCTCTCGCGCATGGAGCGCATCACCCCCGACGCACTGGCCGAGCTGCTGCGCCACGCCGCGCGTCACCGCCAGGGCGCGCAGTTCGTGCAAAGCCTCTCCATTGCCGGCGTGAGCGGCACCGCCGCCCGCATGGCCCGAAGCAGCGACAGTGCCGCCCGCGGCAACGCCTGGCTCAAAACCGGCACCCTGCGCGACGTGACCGGCATCGCCGGCTACGTCAACGCCCGCAACGGCGCGCGCTACGTGGTGATCGGCTTCGTCAACCACCCCAACGCTCCAGCCGCCCGCGCGGCCCTGGATGCCCTGGTGGAATGGACGGCGGCGCTGCCAGATTGAACCCCACCGGGTTGACTACCCTCACCAGCACAGACAACACCATGACCATTGGCGAGATCGTCGGATTTATTGCGGCAAGCCTGACCACCGTGAGCTTTGTCCCACAGGTCTGGCACACCTTCCGCACCAGGGATGTCAGCGGAATTTCATTGGGTATGTACAGCTGCTTCACCCTGGGTGTGCTGCTCTGGCTGGTGTACGGGCTGCTGGTTGAAGCTTGGCCGGTGGTGGTGGCCAACGCGATCACGCTGGCATTGGCCGCCGCGATTCTGGTGATGAAGCTGCGGTACTGAACAGCCAGGTTGCCCGGTCCGCCAGGGGCCTCTGCCCCCGCGTTTTCCCTCTGGTGGCGCGTGTCACCCCTCGCCGCCGCCCCGCCGGAAAACCTCACCGCGCCGGCGCCGCGCCCGCTTCGGCCACAAAGCGCCCGCTTTTGCCGCCGGTCTTCTCCATGAGCTGCACGCCGCCGATCACCATGCCCCGGTCGACCGCTTTGCACATGTCGTAAATGGTGAGCAGCGCCACCGACACGGCGCTCAGGGCTTCCATTTCCACGCCGGTCTGGCCGGTGCACTCGGCGGTGGCGCGGCACAGCACGCTGCTGGCCTGTGCCTCCACCTCGAATTCCACCGCCACGCGGGTGAGCCCGACCGGATGGCACAGGGGAATCAGATCGCTGGTTTTCTTGGCGCCCTGAATGCCGGCGATGCGGGCGATGCCGAGCACGTCGCCCTTTTTGGCGTTGCCGCCCTGAATCAGCGCCAGTGTGGCGGGCAACATGGTGATGCGGCCCTGGGCCACGGCCACGCGGTGGGTGCTGGCTTTGGCCGATACATCGACCATGTGGGCCTGGCCCTCGCGGTCGAAGTGGGTGAGCGGGCTGCTGGTGGCGGGGGGGGTGGCGTTGGTCGTCATGGTGGAACGGGTGCGGTTTCCAGTTGTAAAGGCAGAAACCTGGTGGTGTTCGCGGCATCATACGAGGATGAATTTCTCATCGAACCCCGGCCGACTGACTTGCTCATGCACGCGGCGCGCATCGCTCTTGCGGCTGGCGGTGTTGCTGCTGGGTACGGCGCCTGCCTCGTCACTGCTCGCGCAACCCACCTTGGGGCGCCCGCTGGCTGCCCCCAGTTTGCCCAGCCTGGGCGACGGCGAGGCCATGTCGATCGCCGACGAGCGGCGGCTGGGCGACAAGATTGCGGCGCAGATCTACCGCGACCCGGACTATCTCGACGATCCGGTGCTGATGGACTATCTGCAGGCGATCTGGCAGCCGCTGATCGCGGCGGCGCGCACGCGTGGCGATGTGGCGCCCGACCTGGCCGAGCGGCTGGCCTGGGAGCTGATGATCGACGGCACCAAGGCGGTGAATGCGTTTGCGCTGCCAGGCGGTTACCTGGGGGTGAACCTCGGGCTGGTCGCGCTCACCGAGCGGCCCGAGGAGCTGGCTTCGGTACTGGCGCACGAACTGAGCCACGTTTCGCAGCGCCACATTGCGCGCATGGTCTCAAGCCAGGAGCGGCTGGCGCCCTGGATGCTGGGCGCGATGGTGCTGGGCGCGCTGGCCGCGGGCAGCAATGCCAACCTGGGCGGCGCTGCGCTGATGGGCAGCCAGGCCGTGGCGGCGCAAAGCCGACTCAACTTTTCGCGCGACATGGAGCGCGAGGCCGACCGGGTGGCGTTTGGTGTGCTGTCCGACGCGGGCTTCGATGGCCATGGCTTCGTCACCATGTTCGACAAGCTGCAACAGGCCAGCCGCCTGAATGACGACGGTGCGTTCCCCTACCTGCGCACCCACCCGCTGACCGGTGAGCGCATGGCAGACATGCGCTCGCGCCTGCCGCTGGGGCACACGCCCCATGCCGCACACCCTGCCCACGCCGCCTCTGCCGGCCTGCCGAGTGCCGCGCTGCATCAGCTGATGGCGGCGCGCGCCCGCGTGTTGAGCGAGAGCAATGCCGACCGCTGGCGGGACTGGCAGCGGCAGGCCGACAAGCCCGGCGCCACGGCGGCTGAGCGCTTCGCGGCTGCGCTGTCGGCGCTGCGGCTGGGGCAGCGGGGCCAAGCCCTGGCGCTGGCGCAGGGGCTGCGCGGCGCGGTGGCAGACACGGAAAAACCGGTGGTCGATCAGCTGCTGCTGGAGCTGCTGGTGGCGCCGGGCGCGCCGCTGAGCACCAGCGAAACCGCGCAGCTGGCCGCGCTGCGCGACACCCTGCTGGCCAGTGGCTCGCGCGCCGGCCTGATGTTGGGCGCGCAGGCCGCGCTGGCCGGCAACCACCCCGCGCTGGCCAGCACCCGGCTGCTGGCCTGGGTGGTGCAGCGCCCGCGCGATGCACTGGCCTGGCAGCTGCTGGCCCGCGCCCAACAGGCGCAGGGCCAGACGCTGCGCGCGGTGCGCGCAGAGGCCGAGGCGCGCGCGGTGCAGTTCGATCACGCCGGGGCGCTGGAGCGCTTCAAGGCGGCGCAGGCGCTGCCGGAGACGCTGCGCGCAGCCGATCCGATCG
Source organism: Hydrogenophaga sp. (assembly GCA_020047875.1). GTDB lineage: Bacteria > Pseudomonadota > Gammaproteobacteria > Burkholderiales > Burkholderiaceae_C > Hydrogenophaga. The sequence continues at coordinate 4,660 of JAIFNE010000090.1, read as the reverse complement.
AGCTGGCGATTGTGGACACCCGGCGGCGCGAGGTGGAGGCGCAGCTGAGGGCGTGGGAGCGCGAGTCGTAGGGCGTTGAGGCAGGCTGAGCGCACGCACTGCCCGCGCAGGCTCCTGGCCTCTCAGCGCTTCCGCACGCCCTTGAGCGCCACATCCACCAGCAGCATGAGCGCCGAGTAGATCAGCGAGCCCAGCAGGGCGGCCCAGAAGCCGGCCACGAAGAAGCCGCTGAGCACGCCCGAGGCGGCCCAGAACATCAGCGCGTTGATCACAAACAGGAACAGGCCGAGGGTGACCACGGTCACGGGCAGCGTGAGCACCACCAGCACCGGCCGCAGCAAGGCATTGAACAGCCCGATGACGGCGGCCGCGATCAGCGCCGAGGTAAAACTCTCGATTCGAACGCCAGAGTAAAGGTAATCCACCAGCAGCAGCGCGCAGGCGGCAAGCAGCCATTTAAGAAGGAGTTTCATGCGCTGAGGGTAGCAGCACCCAGCTGGCTCGGGTTGCGCCGGCTCAGCCGCTCAAACCGCCGGGGCTGGTGGTTTGCGCGCCGCCAGCGTTTTGCCGATGGCCAGCACCAGCAACGCACCCGCGGCGGAGGCGGCGTATTTCAGGGTGTCGGACTGCGGGAGCTTGAACATCCAGGTCCAGCGGGCGGGGTCGGCCAGCGCGGGGTCGGTCACGAGCATGCCGCCGGCGATCCAGCCCAGCAGCATGCCGCCGAACACAATCACGATGGGGAAGCGCGCCATGAGCTTGATCACCAGCTGGCTGCCGGCCACGATGATCGGGATGGAGATCAGCAGGCCCAGCACCACCAGCAGGGTGGAATGCTCGCCAGAATTTTGCGCCGCGCCGGCGATGGCGATCACGTTGTCCACACTCATCACCAGATCGGCCACGATGATGGTTTTGATGGCGGCCAGCAGTTTGTCGCTGCCCTGAACGCCGGCGTGGTCGTCATCTTCCGGCGCGAGCAGCTTCACCCCGATCCACACCAGCAGCAGCGCGCCCACCAGCTTCAGGAAGGGCAGGTTGAGCAGCGTCATGGCAAACAGGATGAGCACCACCCGCAACACAATGGCGCCCGCCGTGCCCCAGATGATGCCCTTGGTGCGCTGCGCGGGCGGCAACTTTCGGCAGGCCAGCGCGATGACCACCGCATTGTCGCCCCCCAGCAGGATGTCAATCAGGACGATCTGGCCCAGCGCAACCCAGAACGCGGGCGATGAGAAAAATTCCATGGGGGGGGCAGTCGGTGAGGTGGTGGCGGCCGGCGGACGTCTGAAAAAATTGTATCGGGTGAAGCGGTCAGTGCCTGTCAAACGGCAGACTGCGTATTTCCAGCCGTCCAGAGGAACGGGCGGCACTGGCTATCATCGGCAACCCATGGCCGGCATTCACCTCACCGACATCGAAGCCGCGATCAACCACTGGCGCGCGCGTGCGCCCTCGCCCGACGGCGTGGCGCTGAGCGAGCCGCTGCAGGCACTGGCCGAGGTGTATGCGCTCATGGTGTTTCACGGCGAGCACCAGGCCGACGAGGTGTCGCTGCCGGCGCCGGCCCAAGCGGCCTGGCTGGCCTGGTTTGACACCACGCCCGACACGCCGTGCATCGCCATCTGCTCCACCAGCCAGGGCGACGAGCAGTGCAAAGGTTGCGGCCGCAGCTTTGACGAGGTGCAGCGCTGGACCGAAATGACCCCGGGTGAAAAGCGCAGTGTGTGGCACCGTATCACGCTGGAAGGCACTTCCTGGCGCTTCAACCGCTACGCCGAGCGGGCGCTGGAGACGGTGAGAGGCTGAGCGGGTTCGGCGAACCCGGCGCCTGCACCGGGTGTTCAGCCGGCCAGCTCGGACCGGATTTGCTGGTAAAGGGCCTGCAGGCTTTCGTCGGCCATTTTGTCGGCGCCCTCGCGCATGCCTGGCAATGACAGGTAGCTGAACCAGGCCCTCAACTCGATGCAGTCAGGGTTCAGCGGGGACCACGGCGAGGCCGCCGAAGACCCCAGCCCGCGCGCCAGCTGCTCGGCCATCCACACACACAGAAAGCCCACCGCGCTCTGCACAGCGCTGGCCGCAGCCAGTCCGTTGGCCGGGGTCACCAGCACGCGGTCGATGGCGCCCACCGCGGTCACCATGGGTTCCGGAATGCCCCAGCCGCGCAGCACCAGGGCGCCCACCTCGGTGGCGTTGATGCCCAGGAACCTTTCTTCCATGCGGCAGCGCAGTATGCGGTCCAGACGAGCCCACAGCCCCAGCGAGGGCGGCGGCATGAGCGCTGCCACGCCCAACTGGCCAACGAAGCTGAGGATGATCTGGGAGGTGAGCGCCACCGGCTCGGCGGGTCGAAACGCCTGCACCAGCTTGGGCAGCAGCAAGGTGGCCGCGCTGTTGGTGTGCCACACCGCGTCCAGCGCCAAGCCGACGCGCTCGTCGGAGCTGCTGAACGCCTTGGTGAGAAAGCGCTGAATGCAGATGGCGCGCACCTGGTTCACGCCCAGAAAGGTGATGGCCTGCCCGATGCTCTCCACCGGGTTGCGCAGCTTGTACAGCGGGGAATTCACCGTGGCGAGCACCTGCGCTGTGACCGCCGGCTCGCTCATCACCACCTTGCTCAGTTCCGAGGAGCTGGCCCTGTCGATGAATTCCTGAGACAGCAGCTGTTGCACCGCCGAGGGCAGCCGGGGCAGGGTTTCGATGCGTTTGAGCAGCTGCTCCCGGGCCGGGGCTGCCAGGTCGCTGGCGCTGACCCAGTTCTCCAGGGTGTAATCGGTGGCCGGGCGGCTGGTCGGGGGAGTGGAGGGCGTGGCAGGCATGGTTTCTTGGGCGATGAATGGGCGACCTGTTTCCGCCCTGATGGTGAGTATCGACCGAGGGTGCAGACCCTGAAGCGTTGAAAAGGGAGGACTTCCTCTCAGCCTCTCAGGCCCGCTGCGCCAGCTCGGCGGCCTTGCCAATGTAGCTGCCCGGCGTCATGGCCAGCAGGCGGTCTTTTTCGGCCTGGGGGATTTCCAGGCTGCGAATCAGGCTGTGCAGCGCCTCGGCGGTCACCGCCTGGCCGCGGGTAACGTCCTTCAACTTTTCGTAGGCGCCGGTCACGCCGAAGCGGCGCATCACCGTCTGGATCGGTTCGGCCAGCACCTCCCAGGCGTTATCCAGGTCGTCGGCCAGGGCCGCTTCGTTCAGCTCAAGCTTTTTGAGGCCCACGCCGAGGGAGTGGTAAGCCAGCACCGCATAGCCCAGGGCCACGCCCATGTTGCGCAGCACGGTGGAGTCGGTCAGGTCGCGCTGCCAGCGGCTGATGGGCAGCTTCTCGCTCAGGTGCCTGAGCAAGGCATTGGCAAGGCCAAGGTTGCCCTCGGCGTTTTCGAAGTCGATCGGGTTGACCTTGTGCGGCATGGTCGAGGAGCCGATCTCGCCGGCCTTCAGGCGTTGCTTGAAGTACCCCAGGCTCACATAGCCCCAGATGTCGCGAGAGAGGTCGATCAGGATGGTGTTGGTGCGGGCCACCGCATCGAACAGCTCGGCCATGTAGTCGTGCGGCTCGATCTGGATGCTGTAGGGCTGGAAGGTCAGGCCCAGGCCGAGCGGCTCGGGCTGCTCGATCACGTTGCGGCTGAAGGCTTCCCAGTCGAACTCGGGCCAGGCGCTGAGGTGGGCGTTGTAGTTGCCCACCGCACCGTTCATCTTGCCGAGCAGCTTCACGCAGGCGATCTTCTCGCGCGCCGCGACCAGGCGCACCACGACGTTGGCCAGTTCCTTGCCCACGGTGGTGGGGCTGGCGGTCTGGCCGTGGGTGCGGCTGAGCATGGGCACCGCGGCGAAGGCATGCGCCATCTCGCGCAGCTTGGCAATCACCGCGTCGAGCGCAGGCAGCAGCACGGCGTCGCGCCCGCCCTTGAGCTGCAGCGCATGGCTGGTGTTGTTGATGTCTTCGCTGGTGCAAGCGAAATGCACAAACTCAGCCACCCTCTCCAGCTCGGGGCGGGCTTCAAATTTCGACTTGAGCCAATATTCGACCGCCTTGACGTCGTGGTTGGTGACCTTCTCGATGTCTTTGATGGCGTTGGCGTCGGCCTCGCTGAAGTTTTTCACCAGGCCCATGAGGTAGGTGCGTGCGCCGGGCGAGAGCGGCTTGAATTCGGCAAAACCGGCGTCTGACAAGGCAATGAACCAGACCACTTCTACCTGCACCCGGCGGTGCATGTAGCCCTGCTCGCTCATGAACGGGCGCAGGCTCGCCAGCCGGGTGGCGTAACGCCCGTCCAGCGGAGACAAGGCGGCCACGGACGACGGCGCGGCATGGGAAGCAGGGACAGAAGCGGAGGCGGATGAGGGGGGGGTGGGTCGCATGGCGCGATTGTAGGAGCGCCCCGAGCCGCGTCAGCGAGCCCAGGCCTGCGCTGGCTAGAATGGCCGGCCCCAGGGAAACCTGCCACCCAACGCCCACGCTTCATGAAACTCATCGGTTCCATCACCAGCCCCTACGTGCGCAAGGTGCGCATTGTTCTGGCGGAGAAACGGCTGGATTACCAGTTCGTGACCGAAGACGTGTGGGCCGCCACCACGCAGATCGGCACCTCGAACCCGCTGGGCAAGGTGCCGTGTCTGGTGATGGAGGGGGCCGAGGCCATGTTCGACTCGCGGGTGATCG
>JAIFNE010000083.1 GCA_020047875.1 Hydrogenophaga sp. | reverse complement strand
CGGGGCTTTTTCGTTTCTGCATGCTCGCTGGCTGGCGCTATCAGCCGGGAAGCCGTCAGAGGCGGGTGCGTGACAACACAGACTCCAGAAGCCCGCGGGCTGCGGGCATTGGCGAGCGGCCAGTACAGCCACAAACAGCAGGCGTTCATCGATTTCGTTTTGAACCAGTGCGTGAGCCAGGGGTTATGAGCTTTCGCCCGAAAAACTGACCCCACTGCTGCGCCTGCGCGACCAGAACGCGCTGGCCGATACAGCGCTCACGTACAGTGCCACGCATGCCCAACGCGCTGCCGCCCCTGATCCAGTCTCTGCTGTCGCCCAGCCGCTATCCGCACCCGGTCGATGCCGTTCAGCTGATGCAAACCCACGGCGCCTGGGTGCTGCTGGCTGGCGACCGGGCCTACAAAATCAAGAAGCCGGTGCATTTTCCTTTCATGGATTTCAGCACCTTGTCGCTTCGCCGCGCCGCCTGCGAGGCCGAGCTTCGGGTCAACCGCCGTTTTGCCACCGCCGACCCGGCCACCCAGCTGTATCTGGGTGTGCTGCCGCTGCTGGGCAGCGAAGCCGATCCGCGCTGGGGCCAGCCTGACGCGCACGGCCCTCAGGCGATCGAGTACGCGGTGCACATGCGGCGGTTTGACGAGGCCAACCGGCTGGACCATCTGTGTGCCCGCGGCGCGCTCAGCACCGCGCAACTGCAAGCCCTGGCGAAAGATTTCGCGGCGTTCCAGGCCCGCGCGGCCGTGGCCGCGACCGGCGGCGCCTGGGGTGAGCCGGCCGGGGTGATCGCCTTTGCGCGCGACAACCTCACCACCTTGCGCGAACACCTTGGCGGGCCAGAAGACGCCAGCCAGCTGGCCGCGCTGACCCAATGGACCGAGGCGCGGTTTGCCCGCTGCGAACCGCTGCTGGCAGAACGCCGCGGCCAGGGCCGGGTGCGCGAGGGCCATGGCGATCTGCACCTGGCGAACCTGGTGTGCATCGGCGCGACGGTGTTGCCGTTCGATGCCATCGAATTCAACGAATCGCTGCGCTGGATCGACACCGCCAGCGACATCGCCTTTCTCTGGATGGACCTGCTGAACCAGCACCAGAGCGGGCTGGCCAACACCTTTCTGAGCGCCTGGCTCGACGCCAGCGGCGACACCACCGCGCCCAGCGTGTTGCCGTTTTTTGCTGTCTACCGGGCGCTGGTGCGCGCCAAAGTGGCGGTGCTTCGCAGCGCACAGCCCGGCGCCGATGCCCCAGCCGCGCAGGCCGAGGCGCGTGGCTACATGGCGCTGGCGCAGCGCATCGCCGAGCCGCCTGCGCCCCGGCTGGTGATCACCCACGGCCTCTCGGGCAGCGGCAAAACCTGGGCCGCCGGGCACTGGCTGGCCGCCGACCCGGGTGGCCGCGCGATCCGGCTGCGCTCGGATGTGGAGCGCAAGCGGCTGCATGGCCTGTCGGAACAGCAGGCCAGCGGATCCGGGCTGAACAGCGGCCTTTACAGCGCCCAGGCGCATGGCGACACCTACGCCAGCCTGCTGGCGCGCAGCGAAGATTTGCTGCGCCAGGGCTGGACGGTGCTGGTGGATGCGGCGTTTTTGCGGCAGCACGAGCGGGCCGCCTTTGCGGCGCTGGCCGGGGCGCGCGGTGTGCCGTTTCACCTGCTCGCGCCCGAGGCTCCGGCGGCGGTGCTGCGCGAGCGGATCGCGGCGCGGCAGGCCCGCGGCGGCGATGCTTCAGAGGCCACGCTGGCTGTGCTGGAGCAGCAACTGGGCTGGGTGGAACCCCTCACACCGGCCGAACGCGCGCAGTGCTTGCCCACACCAGGCTGACAGCGTTCACAAGATATTTCACAAGCAGCGCACCGGGTTTCACAAGCCAGCGGCGGCGGTGCTGGCTACCATTCGGGCACACCACAACACCCCGGAGACAAACCCCATGCCCGTGATCACCACCGTTGAAGACCTGCGCGTCCTGGCGAAAAAGCGCGTGCCGCGCATGTTTTACGACTACGCCGATTCTGGTTCGTGGACCGAGAGCACCTACCGCGCCAACAGCGACGATTTCAAGCGGATCAAGCTGCGCCAGCGCGTGGCGGTGAACATGGAAAACCGCAGCACCGCCACCAAAATGGTGGGGCAAGACGTGAAGATGCCGGTGTGCATTGCGCCGGTCGGGCTGACCGGCATGCAGAGTGCCGACGGCGAGATCAAGGCGGCCAAGGCGGCCGAACGGTTCGGCATTCCGTTCACGCTGTCCACCATGAGTATTTGCTCGATCGAAGACGTGGCCGAACACACCACAGCGCCGTTCTGGTTTCAGCTCTACATGATGCGCGACCGCGAAGCCATGGCCCGCATGATCGAGCGCTGCAAGGTGGCCAAGTGCAGCGCCATGGTGCTCACGCTGGACCTGCAGGTGATCGGCCAGCGCCACAAGGATCTGAAGAACAAGATGCGCGCCTCGGTGATCCCGAGCCTGGGCAACATCGTCAACATCGCCTCCAAACCGCGCTGGGTGCTGGGCATGATGGGCACGCGCCGCCACACCTTCCGCAACCTGGTGGGCCACGTCAAGGGCGTGAGCGACATGAGTTCGCTGGCCTCCTGGACCAACGAGCAGTTCGACCCGACGCTGAACTGGGAAGACGTGGCCTGGGTGAAAGCGCAGTGGGGCGGCAAGCTGATCCTGAAAGGCATCATGGACGTGGAAGACGCGAAGCTGGCCGTGGCCAGCGGCGCCGACGCCATCGTGGTCAGCAACCACGGCGGGCGCCAGCTCGACGGCGCGCCGTCGAGCATCGACGCGCTGCCGGCCATCGTGGCCGCGGTGGGCGACCAGATCGAGGTCTGGATGGATGGCGGCATCCGCAGCGGGCAAGACGTGCTCAAGGCCTGGGCACTGGGCGCTCGCGGCACCATGATCGGCCGCGCCATGGTGTATGGCTTGGGCGCCATGGGGGAAGAAGGGGTGTTGAAGGCGCTGGAGATCATTCACAAGGAACTCGATGTGACCATGGCTTTCTGCGGCCATACCCGCATTGAGACGGTGGACAAAGGCATACTCCTGCCCGGTACCTACCCCACCTGACAGCAGCCCGAAAAGCGATTCCTCAGCCCCATGACCGAAACCCCGTCTGCCCCCCCGGTTTTCCAGCGCGTCAGCACCTGGTGGCGGGTGCTTTCTATTGTTCTGCTGATCGCGCTGCTGTTGGGCTGGGCCGTCGGCGTCAGCATGACCGAGCAACTGAAAGCCCAGATCGTGCAGCTGCAGGGCCGCCTGGTGCAGGTGTCCCAGGTGCGCCAGATTGCGGTGCTGCAAGACAAAGACCAGCTGCCCGCGATGCTCATCACCTTCGACCCGCAGCAGGGCGTGCTGCTGATTCAGCGGCTCAACGAGGTGCGCGAAGGACGCCAGGACAGCATGCAGCTCTGGGCCCTGACGCCTGACGCCGCGCCGCGCTCGCTCGGCGTGATCGCGAGCAAGTACCAGACGCTGCAAATGCCGGTGACTGAGGCCGCGCTGCGCGGCGCCACCTCGCTGGCCATCAGCGTGGAAAACAAGGAAGGTGTGACCGAAGCAGCCGGCCCCAGCCTGCCCTACCTGTTCCAGGGCTGGCTGGTGCAGAAATCAATCTGAAGGCCGGAGCGCGCGCCACCCGCCGGGAGACCCCGCCTCAGAACGCTGGCGTGCCGCGCCCTCGGTGGCTTCAGCGCAGCTCGTATTCAAACGTGCTCACCACCCGCAGCCGTTTGCCGCGTGAGCTGCCGTCGTCGAAATCGTTGCCGTCGTCGCCGGTGATCCGGATCACGCCCTGGTTGGCGGTCTTCAACGGACCGAGCTTGGCTCCGGCCTCGGCGGCGAATTTTTCGGCCTGCTCGCGGGCATTGCGCGTGGCCTCGGCCAGCAGCGGCGCCTTCACGTCGTTGAAGCCGCGCAGCTGAAACCGGGGGCCGCTGCGCGCGCCGTCGTTTTCGCCGCCGAGCTGCACGCCATCCTGAATCAGCGGGTCCACCGCCAGCGCAGCTTTTTCCACCTCGGCCACGCGAGCCGATTTCACCAGCACCTGGCCACTGCCGTTGAAGCGGAACGGCACATTGCCCTGCGCGAATTCGCGCGCCAGCAGGTCCTGCACCTGCAGCGGGCGGGCCTCCAGTTCCTCGTCGGTGAAGCCGCGCGCCTTCAGAAACGCCAGCACCTTCTCGCGGTCCGCCGCCAGCGCCTGCTGCACGCCACTGAATTCGGCACCGGCGCGGCGAAAGCTCAGCGTCCAGATGGCGAAGTCGCTCTCCACGTTCTTCTCGGCCAGGCCCTTGACGGTGACGGTGCGATCGGCCATGCGAAAGCGCTCCAGCCCCTGGCTGACCGCAAAGCCGGCCATGGCGAGGCCAGCGGCCACCAGCAAGGCGGCAAGAAAACGGGCGATGTGGTTCATGGTGTTCGGCTCCGGGTGTGGATGGTGCGGCCGGCAGTCGCGCCGCTTTGAATGGTCAGTTTAGGGCAACGCATGGTGCCCAGGGCAGCGCTATCCTTGCCCAGTGACCACCGAACGCACGACCCAAACCGCCCTGCCCCGGCGCATCGCGCACCTGGACATGGACGCGTTTTTTGCCTCGGTCGAACTGCTGCGCTACCCGCAGCTCAAGGGCCTGCCGGTGGTGATCGGCGGCGGGCGCCGGCGGGCCGACGACCTGCTGGCGCGGCTGCGCGACACCTACCCGGAGCGCGACTGGAGCGAAACCACGCTGGACCGCATTCCGCTCGACTTCTTTCCCCGCCTGGCCGGCTACACCGGGCGCGGCGTGGCCACCACCGCCACCTACGCGGCGCGCCAGTTCGGCGTGGGCTCGGCCATGGGGCTGATGAAGGCCGCCAAGCTGTGCCCGCAGGCCATTTTGTTGCCGGTCGATTTCGACGAGGTGCGCCGCATCTCGCGCCTGTTCAAAAGCACCATCACCGAGATCGCGCCAGTGATGGAAGACCGCGGCATCGACGAGGTCTACATCGACTTCACCAACGTGCCCGGCGGCCAGCGGGAAAACGGGCGGGCGCTGGCGCGGCTGATCCAGAGAAGCATTCACCAGGCCACCGGTATCACCTGCTCGATCGGCGTGGCACCCAACAAGCTGATCGCCAAGATGGCGAGCGAATTCAACAAGCCCAACGGCATCAGCATCGTGCTGCCTGAGGATTTGCAGACGCTGATCTGGCCACTGCCCTGCCGCAAGATCAACGGCGTGGGGCCCAAGGCAGACGCCAGGCTGCAAGCCCACGGCATCCACACCATTGGCGCGCTGGCCGAGCGCGAGCGCGGCTGGCTGATCGAGCATTTCGGCAAGAGCTACGGCGACTGGCTGCACGCGGTGAGCTGGGGCCGCGACGAGCGCCCGGTGGTGACCGAGAGCGAGCCGGTCAGCATGAGCCGCGAAACCACCTTCGAGCGCGATCTGCACGCGGTGCGCGACCGCGCTGAGCTGGGCGCCATCTTCACCCGCCTGTGCGCGCAGGTGGCAGCCGATCTGCGAGCCAAGGGCTACCAGGGCAAGACCATCGGCATCAAGCTGCGCTACGACAATTTCCAGAGCGTCACCCGCGACGTGACGCTCCCCGACGCCACCGACGACGCGGCCAGCATTCGCCGCCACGCCGGACTCTGCCTGAAACGCGTGGACCTCACGCGGCGCATCCGGCTGCTGGGCGTGCGGGTGGGCAAGCTCGTCAAACCAGGGACAGAGGGCGCTGCGCCCGCGCACTACAGTGGCAACCATCCTTCGGTTCCCCGCAGCGTTCAAGACAAGGCCCACGATGACCACACCCACCTGCTTTTCCCTGATCTCGACTGACGACCACATCGCCCACCTGGTGCTCAACCGCCCCGAGGCGATGAACACCATGCACCCGACCTTCTGGCGCGAGCTGGACGAGGTGCTCACCCAGCTGCACCGCGATGGCACCGCGCGCGTGCTCGTGATCAGCAGCACCGGCAAGCACTTCTCGGCCGGCATGGCGCTGGAGACCTTTGCCAGCATGCAGATGGACGACCAGAGCCCCGAAGGCCGCGCGGCCATCTTCGACCTGCTCACCGACATGCAGGCCACCTTCACCAAGCTGGAAAACCTGCGCATCCCGGTGATCTGCGCGATTCAGGGCGGCTGCATCGGCGGCGCGGTGGACATGGTCACCACCGCCTGCATCCGCTACGCCACGGCAGACGCCTTTTTTTGCATCCAGGAAATCAACATCGGCATGGTGGCCGACGTGGGCACGCTGCAGCGCCTGCCCAAGCTGATCCCGCTGGCGGTGGTCAAGGAACTGGCCTACACCGGTCGCCGCCTGAGCGCGGCCAAAGCCGAGCAGTACGGCCTGGTCAACGCCGTGTTCGACACGCCCGAGGCCATGCTGGCCGCCGCGCTGCAGTGCGCGAAAGAAATCGCCAGCAAGCCGCCGGTGGCGATCTGGGGCACCAAACAGGCGATGACCTACGCGCGCGACCACTCGGTGGAAGACAGCCTGCGCCAGATGGGCTGGCTGCAGGGCGCCATCTGGAGCAACCGGCATGTGGGCGAAGCGATCACGTCGATGAAGGAAAAGCGCGCGGGCCAGTTCACCCCGCTGGCCAGGCTGCAGTCGTTCAAGGAACTTGACTAGAAATTCCTGAATGTGCTGGTTGAACGCGATGCCAGAATCGGCGCATGAAGACCTTCCACAATCCTCACCACCACCGCCACGCCGGCAAACAGGAGATGTTCCGCGGCCGGCTGGTCGATTGCCACGAGACCCCCGCCCGGCTCGACTTCGTGCTGGCCGAGCTGCAGCGCCGGCAACTCGGTGCCATCGTGTCCACCGCAGACACCGATGCGCTGGACGCTACCCTGGCCCGGGTGCACAGCCCGCGCTACCTGGACTTCCTGCGTCAGGCGTGGGACGACTGGGTGGCGCTGGACCCGGGCAACGCCGATCGCGACGCGCTGCCATCGGTCTGGCCGCTGCCCAACCGCCACGGCTTTCGCACCGATGTGCTGCCCGGCAATTTTGCGGCGCGCCTGGGCGCGTTTGCGTTCGACTCAGGTTGCCCGCTCACCGCGGGCACCTGGGTGGCAGCCCGCGCCGGCGCCGCCTGCGCCCTGGCGGCTGCGCACGCGGTCGCCGCCGGTGAGCGCAGCGCGTTCGCGCTGACCCGACCGCCGGGCCACCACGCCGGGCCCGATTACTTCGGCGGCTACTGCTTTTTGAACAACGCCGCCGTGGCCGCGCAGGCACTGCGCGACGCTGGCCGGCAGCGGGTGGCGGTGCTCGACATCGATTACCACCACGGCAATGGCACCCAGACCATTTTTTACGAGCGCGCCGACGTGCTCACCGTCTCGCTGCACGGCGACCCGCGCACCGAGTACCCGTTTTTTCTCGGCCATGCCGACGAGCGCGGCGCGGGCGCCGGCGAGGGTTTCAACCTCAACCTGCCGCTGCCGCGCGGCACTGGCTTCGGCGCCTGGCGCCGGGCGCTGGACGTCGCCCTGCAGGTGGTGGACAACTTCGCCGCCGACGCGCTGGTGGTGCCGATGGGGCTGGACACCTTCGAGGGCGATCCGATCTCGGGCTTCACCCTGCAGAGCGACGACTACCGGGCGATCGGTGCCGCATTGGCCAGCGCCGGTCTGCCCACCGTGTTCACCTTCGAAGGCGGTTACGCGGTCGATGCGGTGGGCGTGAATGCGGTCAACCTGCTCGAAGGTTTCCAGCGCGCCAGTTGAGCGTTACGCAGCGCGCCATCCCCGCACCGCCCGAGCGCCAATCGCCTCACTGCCGCGCGGTGCGCACGTTGGCTGGCGGCAGCTGCGGGTGGCTGCTGCGCCAGGGGTTGATGTCGAGCCCGCCACGGCGGGTGTAGCGGGCGTACACGCTGAGCTTGGTCGGCTTGCAGCGGGCCATGATGTCGGTGTAGATGCGCTCGACGCACTGCTCGTGAAACTCGTTGTGGTTGCGAAAGCTCACGATGTACTGCAGCAGGCCAGCCTGGTCGATCTGCGGTCCGCTGTAGCGAATCTGCACGCTGCCCCAGTCGGGCTGACCGGTCACCAGGCAGTTGCTTTTGAGCAGGTGGCTCACCAGCGTTTCCTCCACCGGCTTTTCGTCCAGCGCGGCCTGCAGCAGCTCGGGCGCGGGCTGATACAGGGTGCACTCCACATCCAGCCGGTCGATCGACAGGCCATCGAGCTCGTGCACCGGCTCGGCATCGAATTGCTCCGGCAGCAGCAGGCGCACGCCAGCCGTGGCCCGCGCCGGCGCACCGTGCCAGATGGCGGCGCTGATGTCGTCCCGCAGGCGCTCGCGCACCTCGTCTGCGCTGGCAAAGCGGGTGTTGTTGAAGCTGTTGAGGTAGAGCTTGAACGACTTGCTCTCCACGATGTGTGTGCTCTCGCAGGGCACGGTGATGTGCGCCAGCGCCACCTGCGGCTTGCCGCGGGAGTTGAGCCAGGAGAGTTCGAACGCGGTCCACAGATCGGCACCCAGAAAGGGCAGGCTGCCCGTGATGCCGATTTCCTGGCGCTTGGTTGCACGCGGCAGCGGAAACAACAGCCCAGCGTCGTACTGGTCGATGTAGGCCACGGCCTTGCCGAGCTGGGAATGTTCAGGGCTGTTTTGCATCATCGGGAACAGGTTATTTGAATTCGCGTTCGCGCAGCCATTTGGTGGCCACCCACTTCTCGCCCGCCACCACGGGCGCACCGCCATGCAGGGTGCGGGTGGCGGGAGAGGGCCGGTCGTAGCTGAAAAAAACCGCATTGCCCCGCTGCGGCGCCACCTCGAGACCGAGATCGGGGAAGGTGGTGCCGCCGCCTTGCTGCGGCTCATTGAGGTACATCACCAGCGTGGCCAGGCGCTGGCCACCGCGCTGGAGCACCTTGGCCGTGCCGGGCTCGCCGGGATCGAAATAGTCGTAGTGCGGCTTGTACTCGGCGCCCGGGCGGTAGTGAAGCACCTGCAGGCCCTCGCCGTTTTCCACCGGCCAGCGCAGCAGGTGGGCAATGCGTGCCTCAAGCCGCGCCAGCAGCTCACTTTCGCCGCGCTGAAAGAACATGCCGCTGCTGGTGCGGTCGGGGTTGAGCTCCTCACCCCCGGTCTGCGTCTGCACGGTCAGCGAGCGCGCCAGGCGCGGCCGGGCAGCTTCAATCAAGGCCTCGCACTCCTCATGCGACAGCAGGCCAGCGCAGGCTGGCGATCACCTGCACCCGCCGGTCGCCCGCATCGACCTCGCGCGACGAGGTGGACAAGTCCACATCGGGCAGCCGCACACCGTCTTCCGCCGCCATGCCCGCCCCGGCAGCGGGTGTCACCACCGGCGCCAGGGGCTGCTGAAGCCGGTGTTCGCGCAGCGTGTCATCGAGTGCGCGCTGGGCCACACCGGCGGCCCACCCGGCCTGCACCATGGCCTGCAGCACCGCCTCGTTGGGGTGGCCGCCGGCGGCCTGCTCCAGGATCCACTGACGCAGCTCGGGTGTGATGGGCTGGCTCATGTCGGCTCTTGGTCTTTCAGCCCTGCGCCTGGCGCCGGAACACCAGCCGGTCGGGGCAACGGTAGCCTTCTTCGGCGAACGCTTGCAACTGCGCCGGGGTGGAAGCCTGGTGCTGAACCGCGAAGCGCACCATCAGGCCGCGCGCGCGCTTGGCAAAGAAGCTCACCACCTTGTGCTGGCCACCCTTGCTTTCCTCAAACACGCAGCTCACCACGCGGGGCTTGAGCGCCTTGCGATCGACCGCCTTGAAGTATTCCTCGCTGGCCAGATTGACCACCACCGGCGACTTGTCGGCCGACGCACGCTGATTCAGGTAGTCGGCGATCTCGCTGCCCCAGAACTGGTACAGGTTGGTGCCGCGCGCCGTGGGCAGGCGCGTGCCCATCTCCAGGCGGTAGGGCTGCATGAGATCCAGCGGCCTCAACACCCCATACAAACCACTCAGGATGCACAGGTGCTGCTGCAGCCAATCCAGATCGGCCAGGCTCAGCGACTTGGCGTCCAGCCCGCCATACACATCACCATCAAAAGCCAGCACCGCCGGCTTGCTGTTGCTGGCGGTGAAGCGGGGCGACCAGGCCTGGTAGCGCGCCACGTTCAGGCCCGAGAGGGCGTCGGACAGGCTCATCAGCTCAGCCACCTGCTGGGGCGACTTTTCGCGCAACACCGCGATCAGCTCGGCAGCCTGCTGAGCAAACAGCGGCTGGGTGTGGGCAACAGCGGGCGACGGCGTCTCGTAATCAAGCGCCTTGGCAGGTGAGATGAGAAACAGCATGGTGTGCAAGCGGCCCGGCGGGGGCAAAGGGTCAAGACAGGGAATTCCCGGGTCGGGGGAATGGCGCCAAACGCTTTTGGCGCCAGCCGCTGATTATGGGCAAGGCTGCGGACCGCAATGGGATGC
>JAIFNE010000192.1:576-7915 GCA_020047875.1 Hydrogenophaga sp. | reverse complement strand
TGGCTTCTACCAAGCTTGAATGCTCAAACGCCGGCGCAAACTCGTTGAGTTCTTGCGTCGTCATGCCAACGTCCGCAGACTGCCCCACTGCGCGCCACTGCAAAACGGCCTCCACCAGTTCGCGCACGATGGCCAAAGCTTGCTCACGGGTCAACGCGAACTGCGAGGCTTGCCCCAGCAATTGGGACATGCTGGTGATGGGGCCGGTGTCTTCACTCAGCCAGGTTTTGGACTCGCGGCCCCTGTCTGGCATCGGATTGATATCGAACGCAGGCGAGAGCTGCCATTGGTTGCCTCCCATGTAGAGAAGGCCCATGTTTTGAAGGTGGTCGTCGACGTTGGTGATCAGGTGGTTGAACACCTGACGTCGCCACAATTCTTGGGCATCGGCGACGTAGTTTGCGCAGACCCCCTTCATCACCGCAAGTACCTCGGTGTAAGCGTGGTCCTCTTGTCGATTCGCCTGAAGCAACGTGGCACCTGACAGGTACGGAATCCGTGCATCGTCGGGGGTGCGGTCAAATCGCCGGATGACCGCCACTGGAGTGCCTTGCACCACCGATACATGGGCCTTCGCGGCGGTGATACCCGCCAAGGCTGCCAGCTTGAGCGCCAGCACCTCCGCACGAGTCACATTGCGTTCGTCATTGATGCTCGGGAACTTACCCAGTGCCAGGCAGCCTTCTTCGTCCAGGATGCTGCATTTCGGGCGCACGCCCCCAAGAGAGGTGCCCTTGCCTTGCAGATAGGCCAAATCCTGGGCGGTTTCATTGCCGAGTTCGACTGCTCGAGAAGAGGTGAGCATCTTCTCGAGCTCGAGCATTGGAGGCGTCGCTCGCCTGCCCATAGGCACTGACTCTAGGTAAGCGCCATGAGAACTACGCAAGCGCAGCGCGCCCATACGGCTGAAATCATCGACCGCGCAAAGATAGTCGAGCGCGGTCAATGCACCCAGCTTTGGGTCTTCCTCGCGGCGCTTGGCATGCGCGCGAGCGATGACACGACGACCCCACGCATCTGGCTCGGTGTCTCCGAGGGCAAGAAAGAAAAGCGAGTCTTCCTTGGTCGCAGGCTTGCGGGTCTGGTAGCCCGGCATGAACGTGAGGTCCGGCGATACGTTAAACGCGTCAGCGTGGTCGAGCCAATCTTGGAAGTAGGCGAACTGCGTGAACACTCGAGGCCCGTTTCGTACAAACACGAGTTTGCCCACGGGTGTGCCGGCTTTTCCCAGACACACATCCAGTTCCGTTTTCATGTTTTGTGCCGCGGCACTTGTTCTGCTCACCATATCGCGAACAGGCCTTCAGAAGGCTTTGGGCGTCTTACGACGCTTGCTGTAAACACGAGATGGAAGTTCTGCGTCCAACAACGCGAGTCCGACGGAGTCGGTCTGCGTGTCCAAAAGGAGGTTGAGCTTCTCCAAATCACCAAAAACCTGCAGCGCGCTGGCTAAGTAGGTGAGCGCTGTTCCAGGCTGGCCGTCCTCCAGCCGACGCACCGTGCTCACCGAGACGCTCATGCGAGACGCCAAATCGTCTTGGGAAAGACCGCGTCGCCGTCGCGCGAGCTCGATGTTCCGGCCCAATGCCTTGAGAGCTCGGTCTACAGCTAGGTTAGGGGCGAAAACCATGCAAGCATCCTTATAAGAACGGCTGTAAGCCACAAGCGCTTTAATCAGAGTGATTATCGTACGTCAGGTCGAATTTTTCCACAAGCGCTCTTATAGGAATATTTGTGATTCATAAGCGCTCTCAAAAGATGGCTATACGTCAGCGGAGGCGTTGGAGTCGGGGCAACTGGAGAGGCCCGCTTTGGCAAGGCACGGGTTCGGAACGCCTCGTTGGAGGTGCAACCGCTGCAAAAAGACTTTTTGAGACGAGTGCCCAGCCCCGAGGGCTCTCGGATTCGCGTGGTGCCCGGGGACCCCGGCAGCGGTTTGGGTAGCGTTCGATACTCCGCTTGGGCCAAGCCCGTCGCGCCACAAGCCCGCAAGTGCCCGCCTCGAAGCTGTCGATTTTTTTGACAGTGCGCTCGTTCACCGAGCCGCCCGAATACCCCCAAACAAGCTAAGTCTTTGTATTTCCCAAGGTTTTTTGGCACCGGCGAAAACTGGCACGCGGTATGCGACTGTGCGCCATGTCACGGTGGGGCGATCTTTCTGGGCGAACCCTGCTTGACATTTCCTCAAGTCGTTCCCCCGTTACCACCCAAGGAGATCACCATGAAATTCAAAAAAATCGCCATCGCAATGGCCATTGCCGCCAGCGTCGTCGGCTTCTCCAGCGCGGCCCACGGCAGCGTCGACGCCAACGAATACAACCTGCAGCGCCAGGGTTACGTTGATGCGTTCAACGACGCCAGCATCCAGAGCGCCATTGCCTCGTTTGCGGGCGGCATCGCGGTGACCTACATCGAATGGTCTGGCGCAGCACAACAGTCGATCCAGGTCGCCTGGACGCAGATCACCAACGCCGCGCAGTCGTCGGCGTTTGCCACGGCCATCGGTGCAACGCCTCGTGTCTACACCACCGGCCTCACGGCACCCGGTAGCGCCATCAACTTCGTCACGCCCTCCTTCACCAGCAACACCTTTGAAGGCTCGCGCTGGGTGATCGACGTGTCGGGCGATGGAGAGCGAAACGACGGCGCCAACACCGCTGCCGCACGCGACGCGTTTCTGCTGCCCACCGCAGGCGTGTCCAAGGCCATCAACGGCCTGCCCATCGGCGGCGGAACGCTGACCAACTGGTACGCGAACAACATCGTGGGCGGCACCAACGCCTTCCTGATCGCCGCCAACGACTTCACCGATTTCGGCGCCGCAGTGAAGACGTGCCCGAGCCAGGCTCCCTGGCCCTGCTCGGCCTGGGCCTTGCAGGCCTGGCTGCTGCTGCGCGCCGCCGCAAGAGCGCCTGATCCCCACCGCCGCCTGACCAGGGTCGCTTCTCAGCTCTGCGTCTTGGCGGCGGCTTCAGGTTAACGCCGCGATTCCATGCCGCAGTGGTGCAAGCCGCTGCGGCTTTTTTTACCTGACCTACTCCCCACCGGCGGTATCCGCTGGAGACAAGCAGACTGCGTACGTCCAGCGCGACGCGGCGTCTGGGCCACCTCAAACGGCTGAGGCGCCTGCGCTCCCCTCCGCGCAGCACGCGTGGTCTCCGCCAACTTGCGAGAGGCCTCAACGCTTCCCATCGCACACACGTCATGTCTAGGAGCCTGTCGGGCTTGGGAAGCGCCGGCTGCAAAACGGCCGCAGCGGTCCATTTTTTCCCCGCTCCTTGCCCCATAGCCGGGCTATGGGGCGGCGAACCAGGCAAAAACTGTCCCCGCTGGGGCCGCTTTTCGCTTTCGGCGTCCCAAGCCCGACAGGCTCCTAGGGCTGGGCAGCCCTGTTGCCGCCAACACCCCCATTGATTGAAATTCGCATCACTTGAACAAAGGTGATGCGCTTATTAAACTCTGCCCTCTTGAACCAGTGTGACAACATCCTCGAACTGGCCCGGCACCGGCGCGTGCTGCGGGCTGCGGATGTGCGGGAGCACGGCTGGTCACCGCAGCTTCTGATCAGGCTGCACCAGGCCGGCAAGCTGCAACGGCTTGGCCGCGGTCTGTACGGGCTGCCCGACGCCGAAGCCACCGAGCACCAGACGCTGATCGAGGTATGCCAGCGCGTGCCAAGGGCCGTGCTGTGCCTGCTGAGCGCGCTGCAGTTCCACGAGATCGGCACGCAACTGCCCCATGAAGTCTGGATTGCACTGCCCGAGGCGACACAGACCCCGACGCTGAACTACCCGAATCTGCGGGTCACTCGCCTACGTGGAGCAGCGTACAGCGACGGCATCCAGACGGTGACCGAGTACGGCGCCCCCATCCGCGTGTACAGCTTGGCCAAGACAGTGACCGACTGCTTCAAGTTCCGCAACAAAATCGGCCTCGATGTGGCGCTGGAGGCACTTAAAGAATCCTGGCGCAGTCGCAAGGTCACCATGGCCGAGCTGAACCACTTCGCCAAGATCAACCGGGTTGAGCGCGTCATACAGCCTTACCTTGAGGCAGTGGCGGCATGAGCGGAAATCGATCGGCCTCCATCCTTGCGCGGCTGCTGACGCTGGCCAAGCAGCGAGGCGACGACCACAGCCTGTTGCTCAACCGATTTGCACTGGAGCGACTGCTGGCCCGCGTCAGCAAGTCCCCGCATGCCGACCGCTTCCTGCTCAAGGGCGCGCTGCTGTTTACGTTGTGGTACGACACCCCGCACCGCCCGACGCGGGATGTGGACCTCCTGGGCTTCGGCCCCGATGCTGATGCGAACCTGATCGCCACCTTCCGAGAGGTCGCGGCCATGGACCTGTGTGACGGCATCGTGTTCGACCCAGAATCAGCGAAGGCGCAGGCCATTCGCGAAGACAACACCTATGGTGGAACCCGCATCACACTGCTGGCACGCATAGGTTCAGCGCGTTGCGCGCTGCAGATCGACGTGGGCTTCGGTGACGCTGTGACGCCGGGGCCACAAACCGTGGCCTACCCCACCTTGCTGAGCGACTTCCCGTCCCCAACACTGTGGGTGTATCCGGTTTACACCGTGATCGCCGAGAAGTACCAGGCCATGGTGATGCTGGGACAAGCGAACAGCCGCATGAAGGACTTCTTCGACCTCGCGGTGATTGCACAACGCACGGAACTGGATGGCGCCACGCTGGCCGCTGCGATTGCCGCCACATTTGCCCGCCGGCAGACCGCGCTGCCAACGAAGCGTCCGCTTGCCCTGACGAAGCAGTTCAGCGAAGACACCGCCAAGCAGCGCCAGTGGCAGGCCTTCCTGAACAAGAACCGTATCGCCGCAGCCACGCTGGGCGACACCGTCGCACTGCTGGACTTACTGCTGTGGCCCCCCTCGGAGGTTGCTGCCACCAGCAGTCAGGCGACTGCCACATGGCGCCCTGAAGCCCTGTGTTGGGTCTGAATCCCATCCGGAGCGGATTCAGGCAACATCAAAGCAGCGACGGAACAACCACCTTTTCGACCGGCCGGATGCAGCGGTACGCCGCCTCACCGCCCCCGGCAGCGCCATCAATTTCGTTACCCCCAGCTTTTCCCGGCGTCAGCAAGGCGAAACAACATCGTGGGCGGCACCAACGCCTTCCTGATCGCCGCCAACGACTTCACCGATTTCGGCGCCGCAGTGAAGCAGAAAATTGGCCGCGAAATCAACGACGTGCCCGAGCCAGGCTCCCTGGCCCTGCTCGGCCTGGGCCTTGCCGGTCTGGCTGCTGTAGCGCGCCGCAAGCAAAACCAGGCCTGATCACCCCGCTCGGGTTTTCAGCGCGAAAAGGGTGGCCATGCCACCCTTTTTTCGTTCCCGGCCGTGGTGGGTCTGCCTTCCCGTCGTACTCACCACAACGTGCCAGCCCTCAGAAATATCCGAGGGTGCCCGTCAGAGAAGCACCCGGAAACTTGTCAGATTTTTTTACACATCGAGAGTGCAAGGTTTGTAAGTCATTGTTTTTATTGGCTGGCACGGTAACTGCTTTGACAGATCGGCGTCGCATCCCGCGGCCATTGTTCTCAAGGGGCTTTTCAATGAAATTTGTCAAAAATCTGGTCGCCGCGGCTGCAGTCGCGCTGTCGTTTGGCGCTGTCGCTGCGCCCGTTGCTTCCATCGGCGACATCCCCGGCGGAAAAGCCCGTTGAAGGCTGGTTCAACGCCAACATTTTTCTGAGTGGTGGCCCAACAAATGTCTCCGTCCAGTACTTCGGCGCAGAGGCCGGTTTCGGCAACGTCTTCAATTTCGGCACCTGCCAATACACCCACACCGGCGGCACCACGATCCGTACGAGCGGCGCCCAGGTCGGCTCAACCTGCAACCTGACCAACGTTGGCGCGGGTCTGCTCGACTTCTCCTTCACCGGGCTGGGCGGCAAGGCACCTCTTGTTAACGGCTTCAACTTTGGCGACGTGTCCAAGGCAGTCCCCAACTTCTTCGTTACCTTCGGCGACGTTTTTGACACCAATGTCGACGGCATCACCGCCAGCGGTGGCAAAGTGGCTTGGCTGTTCCTGGATGACGGTGGCGCCGGCGGTGACGACAACCACGACGACATGGTCATCCGTCTCTCCCTGGAAAACGGCCGCTTTGAAGTTCCAGAGCCAGGCTCCCTGGCCCTGCTGGGTCTGGGCCTTGCCGGTCTGGCCGCTGTGGCGCGCCGCAAGCAGAAGCAAGCCTGATTACCCTCGCGGGTTTTCAGCGCAAAAAAGGGTGGCTCGGCCACCCTTTTTTCGTTGGTGGCCGTGGCGGATTGGCCCACTCGCCTCACCCGCCACAACGTGCCCACCCTCAGAAACATCCCAGGACTCGTCAGAGAAATTCCCGGAGATCTGTCAGATTTTTTTACACATCAAGCTGCCGATTCGCGCAAGTCATTGATTGTCAATAACTCTCCGTTTCAACTCTCACCAAAGACCAAGCCATGAAGTCCATCTCCAAATCTGCAGCCGGCGTGCTGCTCGCCTTGGCCTCCGGGGTCGCTGCCGCTGGTCCAGTGGTGAACCTCGTGACGAACGGCAGCTTTGAAAGCGGCTTGACGGGCTGGACCATCGGCGGCACCGACGCCCAAAAGTATCCGCCCGTGGCGATCAACTACAACTCGGCAACCCAGTACCCCACGGGCGCTTTTGGCGAGGCGGTTCCTCAAAACAACGCGGCAACCAACTCACCCGATGCGGTCGGCACCCGCGCGGCCTACTTCGTCAGCGATCTCGCCACCAACCAGAGCCTGTTCCAGACCATCAAGGTGGCCAACGCTGGCCTGTACGAGATCGGCTTCAGCGCCTACGCGCCGCGCAATGGCTTCAACAACGTCAATGACGCCACATTTTCTGGCGTGATCGCCACCATCGTGCTGGCCAACTACGCCATCAGCACCGGCCCCGTGACGCGGCTGGAGACCACTTGGTCGAATTCCGGTTCAACACCAGCCGCGCTCCTGCCAAAGACGTCGTGATTGATCAGGTTTATGTCATCGCAGGCAACGAAGTCCCCGAGCCAGGCTCCCTGGCCCTGTTGGGTCTTGGCCTTGCCGGTCTGGCCGCTGTGGCACGCCGCAAGCAAAAGCAGGCCTGATCACTCCCGCGAGTTTTCAGCGCAAAAAGGGGTGGCTTGGCCACCCTTTTTCGTTGGTGGCCGTGGCGGATTTGCCCATGCGCCTCAGCCGTCACAACGTGCCCTCCCTCAGAAACATCCCAAGGCTCGTCAGAGAAATTCCCGGATATCTGTCAGATTTTTTTACACACTAAGCTGCCGATTCGCGTAAGTCATTGATTTCATTGCCTGGCACG
>JAIFNE010000192.1:0-555 GCA_020047875.1 Hydrogenophaga sp. | reverse complement strand
CCACCCCTTTACAGGAGCCAACCATGAACTTTTCCGCCACCATCCGTCTCGGCGCCGCAGCAGCGCTGACCACGCTGGCATTCACCCTGCCGGCACAAGCTGCTGTGGTGATTTCCAGCATGAACACCATCCTGAAGGCGCCAGCTGGCCTGCAAGATGCTCCCACCAGCACCACCGGCGACTTCCGCCTAAATTTTGTGGGCAACGATCTCAGCGCCCCGTCGCCAAATTCGCGCTCGCCTTACAGCGGCACGGCTTACCAGAACACCGCGTTTTACAACTCGGTGTCGGCCAACGGCTCGGCCACCTACTTGTTTGACTGGGTGCAGTCTTCGTTTGCCCTGATGTGGGGTTCGCCTGACTCCTACAACAAGCTGGACTTCTTCCTCGGCGCGGCCAACGTCGGCGCCTTCACTGGCCTGAACATGGTTCCTCCCGGCGTGGTCGGCAACGGCTTCGTGAACGTGACGTTCGCCGGCGCGTTCGACAAGGTGGTGTTCCGCAGCATCGGCAGCGATGCCTTCGAATACACCAACACCGAAGTCCCAGAGCCAG
>JAIFNE010000085.1 GCA_020047875.1 Hydrogenophaga sp. | reverse complement strand
GCCAGATCGTCGGCAAAGGCCATGGCGGCCTCGCTCTGGCTGTAGAAGAACGGGGCGGCGGCGGGCCGTTGGGCGGTGGGCAGTTTGCTGCTGGCCTGCGCGGCCAGTGGCAGCACCGCCAGGGCCAGGCAGAGGGCGGCCGCGCAGCGGCGCGGGCCATGGAAAGCGGGGGAAAAGATGGGGTACGACACGAACGAAAAGGCGCGTTGGCGCGCGGGAAAAAAGGGTCAACCTGGGGGTTGTCTGGGCCAGCCCAATTGCTGGTATTCGCGTTGCAGTGTAGCCAGCGTGATCGGGCTGCTGCGGGCGTAGCGTTGTGCCTCCAGGCGCAGCAGCCAGTCGCTCAGCTGGCGGGCAAACGGTGTGTCGCCCCAGTGCTGCTGCACGCGCTGCGCCAGACCGCGCGGCGGCAGCTGGTCGTGATCGCTCAGGCCCAACTGGCTCAGGCGGCGGCGGGTGCGCCGCAGCAGGCGCAGCCAGGGGTCGTGCTGCTGGCGTTCCCAGAGTGTCCACGCGGCACCAGCCAGGCTCACGGCCACCACCACGCCGATCAGCAAAAACGCCAGGTCGGTCCAGCTCGGCGCGCTGAAACCGAGCTGCTTCAGCAGGTCGAGCTGGCGGCTCTGGGTGTAGTTGAGCACCCACTGATCCCAGCGGTTGTTGACCGCGTCCCACACCTGGCGCAGCTGCGCCGCCAGATCGGGATTGAGCGTACGCGCCGCGCCGGCAAACAGACCTTCGGGCGCCTGCAGCCGCTCGAGCGAGCCGATGCGCCCTGGCGCCACCGCCGAGGTGGGGTCCACCCGCACCCAGCCCTGGCCCTGCAGCCAGACCTCTGCCCAGGCGTGGGCGTCGCGCTGGCGCACGGTCCAGTAGCCATCGACGCCGTTGAGTTCGCCGCCCTGGTAGCCGGTGACGATGCGCGCGGGAATGTCGAGCCCGCGCATCAGGATCACGAAGCTGGAGGCGATGTGTTCGCAGAAGCCCTCGCGCCGGTCGAACCAGAATTCGTCGGCGGTGTTGGCGCCAAACACGCCGGGGTCCAGCGTGTAGGTGTAGCCGCCGGTGCGCAGCCTGTTCATGACAGCGTCGACCAGCGCTGGCGCGAACTGCGGGCCGGCGCCAATTTCTCGCCGAAGCTGCTGGGCCAACGCCAGGGTGCGCGGGTTGAAGCCCGGGGGCAGTTCGATGTGATCTTGCAGCGCCACCGCCTGCTGCAGTGGGCCATGGCGGAACTGCGGATAGCTGACCGCCTGGAAGCGCATCCGCTCGGCCACCGGGCGGTTGGTACGCCACTGCAGATCGGCCGTCATGGTGGCCTGCATGTTGGGCAGGCTTGGCGCCTCTGGCGTGGCCTCCAGCAGAAACAGCCAGGGCCGCTGGTTGGGCTCCATGGTCAGCTCGTAGCGCAGCGGCGGGCCGGCCACGCTGAGGTCGGCAGGCAGCGCCATGCTGTCTGGAAAGCCAGAACGGGTGGGCCGCCACTCGACCCCGTCGAAATCGCTCAGCACCGGGCCGCGGAAATACAACTGGCCCTGGGGCGGCGGCTGGCCGTCGAAACGCAGGCGCAGCGCGACCCGGTCGTCGAGCACCAGCCGCGCGATTTCGCCCACCCGCATGCTGTTGGACAGGCCGCTGCGCCCGGTCATGCCGTCGTCAGGCAGGCCCCAGAGTGGCGCCATGCGCGGGAACAGCATGAACAGCACCAGCATGATCGGCAGGCCCAGCGCGGTCATGCCAGCGGCCACGCGGGCCGACTGCAGCAGTGGCGGGCGGCCCACCGGCATGTGGGCGTTGACCAGCGCGGTCAGCAGGCCCAGCAGCGCAATCAGGATGCCCGCTGCGGTCAGCAGCGACTGCGAGTAAAAAAAGTGGGTCAGCAGGGCGAAGAACGCGAGGAAAAAAACCACAAACGCATCGCGCCGCGCGCGCAACTCCAGCGTTTTCAGGGCCAGCAAGACCACCACCAGCGTCACGCCAGCGTCGCGCCCCAGCAGCGTCTGGTGGGTGAACGCGGTGGCCGCCAGCGTGATCAGCAGCAAACCCAGGCGCCAAGGCCAGCCCGGCAACTGCTGGTTGCGCAGCGCCAGGCGCGCGCGCCAGATCAGCACGCCGGCGGTCAGAACGCCGCACCACCACGGAATGTGCGCCACCTGCAGCAACACCACCCAGCCAATGACGGCCAGCAGAAACAGCGTGTCGCGCGCGTCGCGCGGCAACGACGAGCCAAAGCGGTGCAAGGCGGACGTATTCATAGGGCGGGGGACCAGGGCGCAGGGAGCCGCCCGAACGCTTCCGGAGAAAGTGGCTCATTCAGGGCAGCCGTGGAACCGGCTTTGCCGGGCCACAGGCTGCGTCTCCCCCTCCCGCAGGAGAGGGGGGAAGACGCGAAGCGGCGCAGGGGGGTGCTCCGAATCATTCCGGGCCACAGGCTGCGTCCCCCCTCCCGCAGGAGAGGGGGGAAGACGCGAAGCGGCGCAGGGGGGTGTTCTCTCATGCTCTCGCCATCGCCTCCAGGCAGCGGTTGCGGTGGCTGATGCCCTGGTCGGGCGGGATCACGCGGCCCGGCAGGCGCAGACCGTAGTCGAGCCCGAGCCGATCAGCCATCAGCACCCAGGCGGTGAGGCGAGACAGGCGGGCTTCCGGCTCACCCGTGCCGCAGGCCGCATGGTCCAGCCAGAGCTGCTGGCGCTGCGAGGTTTGCGCTTCGCGGCTCACCAGGCTGTCGCGCCCGCTGGCGAATGCCTGCGCGGCCTTTTTCCAGACCACCGCCTTCATCGGGTCACCGCGGCGGTAGGCGCGAATGCCGTCGAACTCGCCGGTGCTTTGCGCCCGCGCGCCCTGGGCGCCGCCCGCCAGCGGCTCGCCCGCCGGCAGCGGCGGTGGGTACAGCTCGGGCGCGGGATAGACCAGCACCTGTGCCGCAGGGCGCCAGACCGTCCAGACGCGAAAGGTGCCCAGCGGAAACAGCGTCTGGGCGGTGAGTGCGGGCAGGCTCAGCAGGCCGCGCCGGGGTGCGGGCCAGGCCACTTGCAGTTCGCTGCTGCCCTGGGCGGGTAGGTCGGCCCAGGCCAGATGGGGCGGCTCGCTGCCCTGTGGCACCACGCCCAGCCCCAGCCCATGGCGCGCCCGCTTGCGCTCGCTGGAGAGCCGAACCACCAGCGCCACCGCCTGGCCCGCGTGCACCGGTGCGGGTGGCGTGAGGTGTAGCGTGACGCCGCGCAGATTGCCGTGGCACACATGCATGCCCACCACCGCGCAGCCTGCCAGCAAAAAGGTGAGCAGGTAGCCCAGGTTGAGCTGGTAATTGATGCTGGCCACCAGCAGCAGTGCCAGCGTGAACCCCAGCATCCAGCCCGGCCGCGTCGGCAGGATGTACACGTTGCGTTGGGTGAGCAGCAGCGTGTCGGTGGCGGGCAGGCGGTTGTGGAACCAGTCGCGCAGGCGAGAGCGCACCAGCGTCAGCGGGTTGAAGCGGCGCCACGAAGGCGGAGTTTGGGCGAGTGCGCTCAAGGCTCAGGTCTCAAAGGCCGTCTTTGTGCGTATTCGTGACGCCACCGGCGCGGTGGGGGCGACTCATGGCAACGGCGTCGCTTCCAGCAGGGCGCGCACCTGCTCCACCGAGCCGCGACCGGCGTCGGCCACCGGAATCAGCCGGTGGGCGGTGGTCTGCGGCAGGATGGCGGCAATGTCGTCGGGCGCCACATAGTCGCGCCCGCTCAAAAATGCCTGTACCTTGGCCGCCCGCACCACCGCCAGCGCAGCGCGTGGCGACAAGCCTTGCGCGAACCAGCGCCCAGACCGGGTGGCCGCCACCAGGTCTTGCAGATAGTCCAGCACCGGCTCGGCGGTGTGCACCAGGGCCACCTGCTGTTGCAACTGCGCCAGCGAGGCGGGGGAGAGCACCGGCGCCAGTTGCTCGACCATGTGGCGCCGGTCTTCGCCGCGCAGCAGCTCGCGCTCGGCGGCGCGATCGGGGTAACCGAGCGACAGGCGCATGTGAAACCGGTCCAGCTGGGACTCTGGCAGCGCATAGGTGCCCAGCTGGTCGTGCGGATTTTGCGTGGCGATCACGAAGAACGGCGCGGGCAGGGCGCGCGTTTCACCCTCGACCGTGACCTGTTTTTCCTCCATGGCTTCGAGCAGCGCGCTTTGCGTTTTCGGGCTGGCGCGGTTGATCTCGTCGGCCAGCAGCACCTGGGCAAACACCGGACCCGGGTGAAACACGAAGCCTTCCTGGCCACGCTCGTAGACCGACACGCCCACCAGGTCGCTGGGCATGAGGTCGGCGGTGAACTGCACCCGGGAAAACGCCAGCCCGAACGACCGGGACAGTGCGTGCGCCAGCGTGGTTTTGCCCACGCCGGGCACGTCTTCAATGAGCAGGTGGCCACCCGCCAGCAGGCAGGCCACGCAGTCGCTCACCTGGGTCTTTTTGCCCACAATGACCGTGTTAAGCTGATTCAATAATTGACGAATGGTGGTGTCTGCGAGCATGCCGCGAACCTTACTGGAATTTGTTTGATGGGTCTGGCCACCGGTTATTTCACCCACCCCGATTGCTGGCTCCACGAGATGGGCGCTGGTCACCCCGAATGTCCACAGCGGCTTGACGCGATCGAAGATCGCTTGAGGCGCACTGGGCTGGACGCCGCGCTGGATCGGCGCGAGGCCACGCCGGCCTCCCTCGCCGATCTGGAACTCGCACATGGTCGCATGCACCTGGCTGCCCTGCGCGGCCTGTCCGACGGGCTTCGCGACGAGATGACAGCCGGCGGCCCAAGCCATGCCCAGATCGACCCAGACACCTCTATCAACCGGCACTCCTGGGACGCCATTCTGGTTGCCGCCGGCGCTGCCATTGACGCCACCGACGCGGTGATGGCCGGCGAGCTGGCCAACGCGTTTTGCGCCGTGCGCCCGCCCGGCCACCACGCCACCCGCAATCAGGCCATGGGTTTTTGCTTCGTGAACAACGTGGCGGTGGCCGCCAAATACGCGCTGGAGCGCCACGGCCTGAAGCGGGTCGCGATCATCGACTTCGATGTGCACCACGGCAACGGCACCGAAGACATCGTGCTCGGCGACGAACGCATTCTCATGTGCAGTTTCTACCAACACCCGTTCTACCCGCCCTGGAACCATGCCAGCGCGCCCAACCTGGTCAACCTGCCGGTGCCGGCATACACGCGAGGCATGGCGGTGCGGGAGCTGGTCGAGCTGGCCTGGCTGCCCCGGCTTGAGCAGCACCGGCCACAAATGGTTTTCATCAGCGCGGGTTTCGACGCCCACCGCGAAGACGACCTGGGCCAGCTCGCGCTGGGCGAGCAGGATTACGCCTGGATCACCGAGCGCGTCAAAGACGTGGCGCGGCGCCATGCGCAGGGCCGCATCGTGAGCTGCCTGGAGGGCGGTTACGCGCTGGATGCGCTGGGGCGCAGCGTGGAAGCACACCTGAGGGTACTGGCCGATGTCTGAAGTCGCTCCCCCCGTTTTGCTGCACACGCGCGACGCGCGCGGCGTGCACACCCTCACGCTGAATGCGCCACGCCGCTTCAATGTGCTGTCCGAGGCCATGCTGGCCGCATTGCAGGCCGCGCTCGATGAGATCGCCGGCGATGCGCAGGCGCGCGTGGTCGTGATCGCGGCCGAGGGGCGTGCGTTTTGCGCCGGTCACGATCTGAAGGAGATGCGCGCCAACCCCGAGCTGGCCTACTACCAGGCGCTGTTTGCGCGCTGCTCCAAACTCATGCTCGCCATTCGCGCGCTGGAGCTGCCGGTGGTGGCCCGGGTGCAGGGGCTGGCCACGGCGGCGGGCTGTCAGCTGGTGGCACAGTGCGACCTGGCGGTGGCCGCCGAGGACGCCAGCTTTGGCGTCAACGGGATCGACGTTGGCCTGTTCTGCGCCACCCCCGGCGTGGCCCTCTCGCGCAACATGCTGCCCAAGCAGGCGATGGAGATGCTGCTCACCGGCGACTTCATCAGCGCTCCCGAGGCCCAATCGCGTGGTCTGGTGAATCGGGTCGTGCCCGCCGAGGCGCTGGATGCCGAACTGGCCGCGCTGGTCGATCGCCTCCTGCTCAAACCCCGCGACGCCATTGCGCTGGGCAAAACGCTGTTCTACCGCCAGCTCGAATGCGGCCTGGCCGCGGCCTACCAGCTGGCTGGCCAGACCATGGCCTGCAACATGGCGGGCGATGTGGCGCAGGAGGGGGTGCAGGCCTTCATCGACAAACGTCCCCCCACCTGGCAGCGTTGACCGAGATGGTTCATTGGGCGCACCTTCGGTGCTGTTGGGATGCTGGCGGCGCCGTTGCGACCACTTTCGCCCCTCTTCGGCGTCCATGGCACAAGCCATGGCCTTCTCAGTCGGGACAAAACCGACTCGCAACGGCATCCACCAGCCCACCCAACCCCAATGGACAATCTCGGTTGAAATTCCTTGGCAGCGCTCGCGCGCAACCCATTCTTTGTTTATGACCCCCGCAACAAAACCTGGCGACACGCCGCCCCCCATCGACGATTTCGCACTCTGGTTCGACAGTTTCCTGCGGCCAACGGTGCTGATCGAACTGGCCGCGTTGGCGGCCTGCGTGCTGATCGCCTGGGGTCTGGTGGCCTTGCTGCGCCGGGCGCTGGGCATGAACGAGGATCGTCGCTCGGTGCTGTTCGGACGCAACCTGGTGGACGGCCTGCTGTTCCCGTTGTTGCTGCTGCTGCTCGGTTACGTGGCGCGCGCGCTGCTGGCCACCTTCTTGCCAGTGGCGGCGTTCAAGGTGGTGATTCCGGTGCTGATGGCGCTGGTGGTGATTCGCTTCGGGGTGAAGGTTCTTCAGCTCGCCTTCGCTCAAGCGCCCTGGGTGCGGGCACTGGAGCGGTCGATTTCTTGGTTGGCCTGGATTGCCATGGTGCTGTGGGTCAGCGGGTTGCTGCCGGTGGTGCTGGCCGAGCTTGACCAGATCACCTGGAAGATCGGGGGCTCGCAACTGAGCGTGCGCACCATGATCGAAGGCGCACTCACCGCCATCGTGGTGCTGATCCTCGCGCTCTGGATTTCTGCCGCGATCGAGACCCGACTGCTGCGCGCCGCGGTCGGCGGTGATCTCTCGCTGCGCAAGGCGGTCAGCAACGCCACCCGCGCCCTGCTGATGTTCGTGGGCCTGATCATTGCCCTCTCGGCGGTCGGGATCGATCTCACTGCGCTGTCGGTGCTGGGCGGCGCCATTGGTGTGGGCATCGGTTTTGGTCTGCAAAAGCTCGCCTCCAACTATGTGAGCGGCTTTGTGATCCTGGCCGAGCGCAGCATGCGCATAGGCGACATCGTGCGGGTGGACAACTTCGAGGGCCGCATCACCGACATCAACGCGCGCTACACCGTGATTCGCTCGCTGACCGGGCGCGAGTCCATCGTGCCCAACGAAATCCTGATGATCAACCGGGTGGAAAACCTGTCGCTGGCCGATCCCAAGGTGTGGCAATCGACCGTGGTGCTGGTCGCTTACGACAGCAATGTGGAGCAGGTGAGCGATCTGCTGCTGCAGGCCGCGTTGGTGCAGGATCGTGTGTTGAAAGACCCGGGCCCATCGGTGGCACTCTCGGCCTTTGGCGCCGACGGTCTGGAATTCACCCTGGGTTACTGGATGGCCGACCCGGAAAACGGGCAGCTCAATCTGCGCTCGCTGGTGAACTGCGCCATCCTGCAGTCGCTGCGGGCCAACAACATCCAGATTCCTTACCCCCAGCGCGTGCTGCACATCCAGAACGCGAGCGCCACTGGGCTGGACATGGAGCGCTGACACGGGCAGCCGTGTCTGCCGGGACTGCTTTGTCTGCTGGTCGGGTGGGCTTTTACGGGCAATCTGTGCGCCACACAATCTGTGCGCCACGCTGCGTCAGCCTATAATTTGAAAAAGCACGATCGTTCGTTTTGTGGTTCGTCAGGCAATAAGCCGCCAGCCAGGCCACCTGGTCGGCTGTCGGCAAGCACCTCCACCACCCGGACATACAATGATCCGATTGACGTGAACGTCAACCAGACAGCCCATTCAGCCCATTTTTCGTTTCCCCTCATCAGGAGCTTTTGATCATGAAAATCATCGTCCCCGTCAAGCGCGTGGTGGACTACAACGTCAAGATCCGCGTCAAGAGCGACGGCAGCGGTGTGGACATTGCCAACGTCAAGATGAGCATGAACCCGTTTGACGAGATCGCTGTCGAAGAGGCCGTGCGTCTGAAAGAAAAAGGCGTAGCCACTGAGGTGATCGCGGTGTCTTGCGGCGATGCCAAGTGCCAGGAAACCCTACGCACCGCCATGGCCATCGGCGCCGATCGGGCCATCCTGATCGAGACCAGTGAAGAGTTGCAGCCGCTGGCTGTGGCCAAGCTGCTCAAGGCCTTGGTGGACAAGGAGCAGCCTGGGCTGGTGATCCTGGGCAAGCAGGCGATCGATGACGACTGCAACCAGACGGGCCAGATGCTTGCCGCGCTGGCGGGTCTGCCCCAGGGCACCTTCGCCAACAAGGTCGAGGTGGTGGACGGCAAGGTCAACGTCACCCGTGAGGTAGACGGCGGCCTGGAAACCCTGAGCCTCACGCTGCCGGCCATCGTCACCACCGACCTGCGCCTGAACGAGCCGCGTTATGTGACGCTGCCCAACATCATGAAGGCCAAGAAAAAGACGCTGGACACCCTGAAGCCCGAAGACCTCGGCGTGGACGTGGCGCCGCGTTTGAAGACCCTCAAGGTCAGCGAGCCGCCCAAGCGGGGCGCCGGCATCATGGTGCCGGACGTGGCGACGCTGGTGGACAAGTTGAAGAACGAAGCAAAGGTTATTTAACCCTCCGCGCCGCCTTCGGCGTCACCCCCCGGGGGGCGAAGCTGGCGGCCCGGCAAAGCCGGTTCCGCGGCTTCCTGGAACAAGACACGCGAACCGCCTGCAATCTCTCGAACCACAGGATTTGAATCATGACTTCTCTTGTTATTGCTGAACACGACAACGCCTCCATCAAAGGTGCGACGCTCAACACGGTGACCGCGGCCGCCGCCTGTGGTGGTGAGGTGCATGTGCTGGTCGCGGGTCACCACGCGGGCCCTGCAGCCGCAGCGGCCGCTCAGATTGCGGGTGTGTCCAAGGTGATCCATGCCGATGCCGAGGGCCTGGCCCATGGTCTGGCCGAAAACGTGGCGGCCCAGGTGCTGGCGATTGCTGCGAACTACAGCCACATCCTGTTCCCGGCCACCGCCAGCGGCAAGAACATTGCGCCGCGCGTGGCCGCCCGGCTCGATGTGGCTCAGATCAGCGACATCACCAAGGTGGAGACGCCTGACACCTTCGAGCGTCCCATTTACGCCGGCAATGCCATCGCCACGGTGCAAAGCAGCGATGCCATCAAGGTGATCACGGTGCGTACCACCGGTTTCGATCCGGCCGCCGTCAGTGGTGGCAGCGCCACGGTGGAAGCCGCGGCCGTGCAGGCCGACACCGGCCAGAGCCGGTTTGTCGGCAGCGAGATCGCCAAGAGCGACCGCCCCGAACTCACCGCCGCCAAGGTCATCGTGTCGGGCGGCCGTGCGCTGGGCTCCAGCGAGAAGTTCGACGAGGTCATGACGCCGCTGGCCGACAAGCTCGGCGCGGCTCTGGGCGCCAGCCGCGCCGCGGTCGATGCGGGCTACGCGCCGAACGACTGGCAGGTGGGCCACGTGGCCGCGGGCATCAGCGGCGCGATTCAGCACTTGGCCGGCATGAAAGACTCCAAGGTCATCGTGGCGATCAACAAGGACCCCGAGGCACCGATTTTCGGTGTGGCCGACTACGGGCTCGCCGCCGACCTGTTCGAAGCCGTGCCCGAGCTGGTCAAGGCCCTCTGACCCCGCCTGATTCGTCCAGGGCATCCGCGTGATGCCCTTTTTTCTATCCGCTATGCGCAACGCCTGAGGCACTCCATGAGCTACACCGCCCCGCTGAAAGACATGCTGTTCAACATCGAGCATCTGGCCCGTATCGACCAGGTGGCCGCCATGCCCGGCTTTGAAGACGCTGGCCTGGAAACCGCGCAGGCGGTGCTCGAGGAGTGCGCCAAATTCAACGAGGGCGTGCTCTCGCCGCTGAACTGGGAAGGGGACAAAAATCCGTCCTCCTTCAAAGCCGGCGTGGTCACCACCACGCCCGGGTTCAAGGAAGCGTTCAAGCTGTACACCGAGGGCGGCTGGCAGGGCCTGCAGCACCCGGTCGATTTCGGCGGTCAGGGCCTGCCCAAGACCATCGGCGCGGCCTGTGGCGAAATGCTCAACAGCGCCAACATGAGCTTTGCGCTGTGCCCCTTGCTGACCGATGGCGC
>JAIFNE010000218.1 GCA_020047875.1 Hydrogenophaga sp. | reverse complement strand
CGGTCTTCAGCCACCTTGCGCTGGGTGATGTCGACCATCTGGATGACGATGCCTCGTACCTCGCCGTCAGCCCGGTACGGTGTGTACTCAATGTTGGCGTAGAAGCTTGTGCCATCGGGAAAGGTGCGCTGCCCTTCAAAGCGTTGGGTTTGGCCTTCCAGCGCGGCGCGGAGATGCGCCTGGGCGCTGGCGAAATCTTCCGGGCGGGCCACCTGGCTCAAATGCAAGCCGACCAGTTGCTGTGGCGGCAGCCGGAGCCAGCGCGCGTAGCTGGCGTTGGCGAACTGGCAAATCAGATCCCGGTCGTAATACGCCATCTGCACCGGCACGCTGTCGGTGAGCGCCTGCAGGAAGGCGCGCTGGGCAGAGAGCGCCTGCTCGGCAGCCTGGCGCGCGCCAATGTCCACCGCGGTGCCGTTGGTCTGGGTAATGCGCCCTTGTGCGTCGTAGGCAGCGGTGCTGCTGACCAATACCCGGAACCGCTCACCGTTGCGTCGAACCATCTCAACTTCGGCTGGTTCCAGCTTCTCGCCGCGTTGCAGTTGTTCCAGCCGCGATCGCACCAGTTCCCGGCACTGGGGCGCGACCACATCTGCCGCACGCAGCCGTCCCACCACCTCGTCGTGGCGGTAACCCAGCCAGTCCAGCTCGGTCTGGTTGATGCGCAGGTAGGTCCCCTGTTCGTCGAATGAGTGGTAACCGCAGGGCGCCTGGTTGTAGAGTGCCTGAGCTTCGTCCAGGGCCTGCCGCACGCGCAGGTTGGCTTGTGCCAGTTCTTCCGTGCGAAGCTGAACCCGGGCTTCCAGGCTTTCATTCAGGGTCTGAATTTCCTCTTGCTGGCGGTGCAGCTCGGTGATGTCACGCGACACGGCCAGCAGCATCACGGGGTGGCCCGCGGCGTCCCGGATCGGGCTGATGGCGGTGTCCCACCACTTCGGTGTGCCCTTGAAAGTGGGCGCGAAAGCCGCAAAGCGTGTGGTCTCCCCGCGTGCGGCACCCTCGAGCGCCGCGCGCGCCAGCGCCTCCCCCTCGTTGGGCCACCAGGTGCTCCAGTCGGAGTGGCGCACATCTTCGAAGTTGTCCACCTCCACCAGCTGGCAGCCCTGCTCGGTCATCTGCGTGACGCGGCCCTGCAGGTCGAGCACCTTGGTGCAATCGGGGCTGTTGGCGATGATCTGTCGGTTGAGTTCCTCATTCAGCCTGGAATCGGCCTGCAGTACGCGCAACTCGGTGATGTCCTGCACGAAGCCTAACTGCCCTTGCAGGGTCCCGTCAGCGTCGAGCATCGGCGCGTTGCGCACCAGCACATGACGGGTCTGGCCGTCCCGGCGCAGCAGCCGAAGCTCAAAGCGGTGGCTTTTCGGCTGCACGGCATGTTCCAGCCACCAGTCCTGCGCAAGCTGCCGGTCCTCGGGGTGCACCACGGCAAGCCAGCCAAACTGGGAAAACTCGGACAGTTCCAGACCAAAAATGCACTGCAGGTTGTCGTCGACCCCGGTCAGTAAACCCGCTGCGTCGATACGAAAAACACCGATCGGGAACACGTTGCTCAACGCACCGATCAACTCCTGGTAAGTGACCTTGGCCTGGCCGGGCAGGACACTCTCGTCGTTCCAGGCAAACTGGATCGGGAGGCCGGAGTCCGACGGTGAGGGCGCCTGGTTTTCCCTGGCGCACAGCGCTTTGGCCAGGGATTGCCTGAGGTGGACATTCTCCGACTGCAGTTCCGCAATTTCTTCACGCAATCGCGCAAGCTCCCCCGCCCCTTGTGGCGGGGCTGAGGATTGGGCGCGCAGGCTGGCGCTAAGGGGTTGTGTAGCACTCATCTCTTGCCACTTTACACCACTCCAGCCAGCGCCCTGCGTGACAGATGCCCGTCAAAAACGGGGCAGATCAGGGTGGGCCAGACGGCCCCCACGCACCAACATCTTGCCGTATTCAGCACATCGTTGCAGTGTGGGAATCACCTTGCCGGGGTTCAGTAGCTCTTTGGTATCAAAAGCGCGCTTCACGCCAAACATCAAGGCGTTTTCGGCGGCGGAAAACTGCACGCACATGCTGTTAAGTTTTTCCACCCCAACCCCGTGTTCGCCAGTGACGGTGCCACCCATGGCGACGCTGGTTTCCAGAATGTCGGCACCAAACAGCTCGCAGCGGTGCAGCTGATCGGGGTCATTGGCGTCAAAAAGAATCAGCGGGTGCAGGTTGCCGTCGCCCGCGTGAAACACGTTGGCGCAGCGCAGCTGGTATTTCTTTTCCATCTCGCCGATGGCGATCAGCAGCTCGGCCAGACGCTTGCGCGGAATGGTGGAGTCCATGCACATGTAGTCCGGGCTGATGCGGCCCGACGCCGGGAAGGCGTTCTTGCGACCGCTCCAGAAACGCAGGCGCTCCGCCTCGTCTTTGCTGACCGCAATGGCCGTGGCGCCGCACGCCCGCAGCACCGCGCTCATGCGGCCAATTTCTTCTTCCACCTCTTCCGGCGTGCCGTCGCTCTCGCACAGCAGGATGGCCGCGGCTTCGAGGTCGTAGCCCGCGTGCACGAAGCCCTCCACCGCCGCCGTCATGGGCTTGTCCATCATTTCCAGGCCGGCCGGGATGATGCCGGCGGCAATCACGCTGGCCACCGCGTCGCCGGCTTTCTGAATGTCGTCGAAGCTGGCCATGATGCAGCGCGCCAGCATCGGCTTGGGTACGAGCTTGACCGTGACTTCGGTGGTGACCGCGAGCATGCCTTCGCTGCCGATCACCAGCGAGAGCAGGTCCAGGCCGGGCGTGTCCAGCGCCTCGCCGCCGAAGGTGATCGGGTCGCCCTCCATGGTCAGGCCGCGCACCTGCAGCACGTTGTGTACCGTCAGCCCGTATTTCAGGCAGTGCACGCCACCCGAGTTTTCGGCCACGTTGCCGCCGATGGTGCAGGCAATCTGGCTGCTCGGGTCGGGCGCGTAGTACAGGCCGTGCGGCGCGGCCGCCTCGCTGATCGCGAGGTTGCGCACGCCGCCTTGCACCACCGCCGTGCGGGCGCGTGGGTCGATGGCCAGGATGCGGTTGAACTTGGCCAGCGACAGCGTGACGCCCATCGCGTGGGGTGTGGCGCCGCCGGAAAGCCCAGTGCCCGCGCCACGGGCCACCACCGGCACACCGAGGCGGTGGCAGGTCTTCAGCACCGAAGCCACCTGGGCTTCGGTTTCGGGCAGGGCCACCACCAGGGGGCGCTCCCGGTAGGCGGTGAGGCCATCGCATTCGTACGGCACCGTGTCCTCGGTCTGCCAGAGCAGGGCGTGCTCGGGCAGCGCCGAGCGGAGCGCGGTCACCACCTCGGCCTGGCGCGCGCTGCGTGCGATCTGGGTGGACTCAACGGGGCTGCTGGGTGCGTTCATGGCGGGTGGGGGCGGTGCGCGCCGGAGGGACTGGAAAAATCAGTGTAGGCCACATTGCCCGCGCCAGCGCGTGAAGAAACTTGCAGGGCTTTGTGAGCCGGCTGGGGTGCGGCGCCTGTTCCCCCAGCACGGCTCGATCCGCCGAGTGATCTGGACTTGCGGGCGCTGGCCTTAGCCGACCGTTTTTCTCAGCCACTCGGCAAACGACGCGCATTCCCAGCGCTCCATGGTGCCGGTGCGCCAGCACAGGTAGTGCGCGTGTGGGCTGGGTACGTGCCGCTCGTAGAGCCGCACCAGCGTGCCGTTTTCCAGCCAGGGCGCGGCGAGCTTGAGCCGAACCAGGGCGATGCCCATGCCGGCCGCCGCACCGTCGCACATCAGCCCGATGTCGTTGAACTGCGACCCATCCACGGGCTCTGGCCAGTCAAGCTGGTTGGCCGCGAACCAGGTGCGCCAGGGCTCAAGCGGGCTGCGCAGCAGGGGCATGCCCACCAGGTCTTCCGGGGCCTCGAACGGACCGTTTTCGCGCACGAAAGCGGGCGATGCCATGGGCGTCACGTCGTCCTTCACCAGGCAGACGTGTTCCACATCGGCGTAACGACCGGTGCCAAAGCGAATGATCAGATCGGCGTCTTCGGCCTCCACATCGAGCAGGGGAATGCTGACCTGCAGCGTCAGATCGATCTCGGGGTAGGCCTCGCTGAACTGCTTGAGCCGCGGCAGCAGGATGGAGCGGGCAAACGTGGGCGTCACCGCCAGGCGCAGCTTGCGGCGCCCGGGCGTGGCGTTTTTGCTGGGGAATTTTTGCAGCGTGGCCAGGCCCTCGCGCACATGCGCCAGGTACTCAATGCCCTCGGTGGTCAACGAAAAATCGGCCCGGCCAAACAGTTTGGTCCCCAGCACCTGTTCGAGCTGCTTGATGCGGTGGCTGACCGCGCTGGGCGTCACGCACAGCTCCTCGCTGGTCTGGGTGACGCTGCGCAGCCGGGCCAGGGCCTCGAAGGTCATCAGGCACTGAATGGGCGGGATGCGAATGGTCATGCGCTATTTAAAAACGACGGTTTTGTGGCCGTTGAGCAGCACCCGATGTTCGCTGTGCCACTTCACGGCGCGGGCCAGCACCTGGCTTTCGGTGTCACGGCCCAGGGCGGTGAGGTCTTCCACCGCGCCGGTGTGGTCCACGCGGGCCACGTCCTGCTCGATGATCGGGCCTTCGTCGAGATCGGCGGTCACGTAGTGCGCGGTGGCGCCGATCAGCTTCACGCCGCGGTCGTGAGCCTGGTAGTAGGGCTTGGCGCCTTTGAAGCTGGGCAGGAAGCTGTGGTGAATGTTGATCGCGCGGCCCGAGAGCTCGCGGCACAGATCGTTGCTCAAAATCTGCATGTAGCGCGCCAGCACCACCAGTTCCGCGCCCTCGCTGCGTATCACCTCCAGCTGCCGGGCCTCGGCCTGGGTCTTGGTCTGCGCGGTCACCGGAATGTGATGAAACGGCACGTTGTAGCTCGCGGCCAGTTGGTAGAACTCGCGGTGATTGCTCACGATGGCCCGGATGTCCAGCCTCAGCAGGCCGCTCTTCCAGCGGAACATCAGATCGTTGAGGCAGTGGCCCTCTTTGCTCACAAAGATCACGGTGGGCATCGGCTGCGCCAGCGGGTGCAGACCCCACTGCATGCCGAATGGCTCGGCGAACAGCTTGAGATGCAGTCGCAGGTCGTCCGGCGTCAGCTGACTGCAGGTGAATTGCACCCGCATGAAAAAGAGGCCGGTGCCGTGGTCGTTGAATTGCGCGGCTTCTTCTATGTTGCCGCCGCGTTCGAGCAGAAAGCCCGAGACGGCGTGCACGATGCCCGGACGGTCCGCGCAACTCAGGGTGAGGACAAAGCTGTTTTTCATGGCGTCTGCATTGTCGCAGCCGGAGTGGTGTGTCTGGGAGCCTGCCGGGCTTGGGGATCGCCGGCCGCAGTGGCACCGGGAGCGGTCCAATCAGGTGGCAGAATGTCAGATCGCAACGCTACGAGGCACCCGATGACCCAGCACCCACTTCGCATGGACAACCAATGGTTGCCCTTCACGCCCAATCGCAGTTTCAAAGACGACCCGCGCATCTTTGTCGCTGCCGACGGCATGCACTTCACCACCCACGACGGGCGGCAAGTGATCGATGGCATCTCCAGTCTGTGGTGCGTGAGCGCCGGTCACAACCGGCGGCCTGTCAACGAAGCCATCAAGCGCCAGCTCGACACGCTCGACTACGCCACCGCCTTCAGCGTGGGCAATCCGCAGGCTTTTCTGGCCGCCGAAAAAATCGCGGCGTTGGCGCCGGGCGATCTGAACAAGGTGCTGTTCTGCAACTCGGGCTCGGAGGCAGCTGACACCGCGCTCAAGGTGGCGCTGGCGTATCACCGGGCGCGCGGCGAAGGCCACCGCACCTTGTTCATAGGCCGCGAGCGCGCCTACCACGGGGTGAACTTCGGCGGCATGAGCGTGGGCGGCATTCCGGCCAACCGCAAGGCGTATGGCCCGTCGCTGCTGCCTCGGGTGGATCACATGCGCTTCATCCACGACCCGGTGCACCACGCTTACATCCACAACGAAGAACCCGTGTGGGCCGAAGACCCGCTGCTGGAGCTGGAGAACCGCATCCTCGCGCTGCACTCACCCGAAAACGTGGCGGCGGTGATCGTGGAGCCGATCGCTGGCAGCGCGGGCTGGTACATCCCGCCCCAGGGCTACCTGAGACGCCTGCGCGAGATCTGCGACAAACACGGCATCTTGCTGATCTTTGACGAGGTCATCACCGGCTTTGGCCGCTTGGGCACGCCATTCGCAGCCGACTTCTACGGCGTGCAGCCCGACATGCTGAACTTTGCCAAGGCCGTGACCAACGGCGTGATCCCGCTGGGCGGTGTGATCTGCACCGACCGCATCTACAACGCCATGATGGGCGCCCATGGCAGCGCGCCCGGCCACGCCATCGAGTTTTTTCACGGCTACACCTACTCGGGGCATCCGGTGGCCTGCGCGGCCGCGATCGCCACGCTCGAGCTGTTCGAGCAAGAGAAATTGTTCGAGCGCGCTGGCCAGATGGGCCCGGTGCTGGGCGACGCCATGCACAGCGCGCTCAAGGGGCTGCCCAACGTGGTCGGCATCCGCAGCCTCGGGCTGGCGGCCGCGGTCGAGCTTGCGCCCATTGCGGGCCTGCCGGGCAAGCGCGCCTTTGACATTTTTCTGGACTGCTATCACCACGGCGTGCTGGTTCGCAATGCGGGCGACGTGCTGGTGTTTGCGCCGCCGTTCATCGTCGAGCGCGAGCACATCGAAACCATGGTCAGCGTGCTGGCCGATTCGATCCGCAAACACGCCTGAGCCCGACAGGGCGTGAACCAACGGAAGTTCAGCGCTGCATCTGCTGCCGGAACTCGGCGCAGTGGTCGTGCGGCGCCAGCGCCGGGCTGGCCCAGACGCGGTCCGCCTGCGCGGCGTTGGCGGCCGGGTTGAGGTTTTCCGGCAAGGCCATGGCGATGCGGTGCGGCTGGCCCGCCGGCAAATGCGCAGGCGCGCCCAGATCGCGCCGCACATGCTGGTTGCCCGCCACCAGCAGCACGGTTTTGCCCGGTTGCAGGACAGCCAGGGCGGTGCGCGCCAGCGCTTGGTCGCGCGCGATCTGAATGCGGGTCATGGGTCCGATCTGCGAAGCGGGTAACAGGCCGCAGTGGCCGTCGCGAATCTGATTCTGTTGCGCCGCCAGCGCGATGGGCGACAGCGCGCCATCCAGCGCGGGGTTGGTCATCGCGGCGCGTATGTCGGCCGCGGGCAGGTTGCCCCCGAACACCGGCACACCCGCGCGGACCGCCGCCATGATGGCCGGGCCATACCCAGACCATGGCCAGGCCTGGCGGTTGGTGTCCCAGCGCAGTGCGCGGCGCACCTCGGGCTCGTCCGCGGTGGCTGGCAACGCAGCCGTGCTGTCGCCGGCTTCGGCCATCTCGATCACCAGCGCGGCCAGCGCTCGCTCGCCGGCAAGCTGCCTCACCAGAGCCGCCTGCAGGTCCTGGTGCTCGGTGGCGTCGTGCTGCTCACCGAGCAGCAGCAGCGGCGTCGGCAGCAGCTGCTGTTGCAGATCGCGAGCCGCCACGTTGGCTCGATCGGGTTCGTGTGTCCTGCCCGCGGCGCAACCCGCCAGCAGGACACACGCTGCCAGCGCGGGCAGGACGGGAAATCGACAGTTCATCCTTGGATACTAGACGGCTCCTCGAAGCCCCGCCCGAGTCCACCCTGCCGCGTCTGCGAATGTCCCTGCTCACGGCGCGCCGCATCGCACTGACGCTGCTGCTGGCCTACGGGGCTGCGCGGCGGTGCGTGCTGCTGGGCATACCGGTGCCCTGGATGATCGGCCGCTGCTGGCGACTTCGCTGGCGTCGCTCGCGGGCTGGCCGGTGCACAGCTGGGTGCCGTTTCGCAACCGCGGCGAGTGGGTGATTGGCGCCGCGCTGGGCCTCTACTGCACCCCGGACGTGGGGCGCCCGGTGGCGGTGCTGGTGCGGGTGGAGCCGTTGAACCGCTGGCGGGTCCGAGGGGCGCCGGCCTGAGGCGCCCATGAAAAAGCCCGGCGAGTGCCAGGCTTTCTTGTGGGCGGAAGGCGTGTTCCAGAACGCCGCGGAACCGGCTCCGCCGGGCCGCCAGCGTTGCCCCCGGTGGGCGGTGACGCCGCAGGCGGCGCGGGGAACCTTCAGTGCATCACCACCGGCATCTGCGCCAGCGTGGCGTAGCCTTCCAGCGTGTCTTCCACCTCTTCTTCGGAGGGGGTGTTGTTTTGCCAGGCGGTGATTTGCTGCTGGAACATTTCGGCCCAGGAGCCGTCCAGGTACACCTCTTTGCCCGAGCGCTTGTCCACGATTTCAAAGCCGTGGCGCGGCATCTGAGGCCCTGGCTGGGCGGGCGCGTCGCCCTCGCGGGGGGCGTTGGCCAGAATATGGACGACGGCAAACGCATCGGAGTCGTAGAGCATGTGCATGGCTTCAATATCCTTTGGTGGCAAACCTGTGACGCTGTATTGGCTGTATCGGCAAGCCGGGGCTGAAATGGAGCTTCTTTTGTCCTGTGGACGTCTTGTCCATCTGCCTCTTATATGGTCTGCCGCAGGGAAAATTCAAGATGCGGTGCTTTCCCGGTGCTTTTCTTGAGTCGCTGGCGCTCAGGGCAGGGTGGCCAGGCGCTGGTCGACCACGTCTCCGTTGTCCTGAGTGAGGCGGATGCGAACCGGCAGGTGGCCCAGGCTGGGGGCGAGCCAGAGGTCGACCCGGGTGCTGTAAAGGCCCTGGGGTTCGCGCGTCAGGTGCCGCGCCACCAGGCTGCCCGCTGGCAGGTCCAGCGAGGTCAGGCCTTGCACCTGAAAGCGCCAGACCTCCAGGCCGCTGGGGCCGACCACCGGCAGCTCGATGGTCTGGCCCGCCGGGTAGGCCTCGGGCCGGGCGTTCAGCAGGCCGGCGAGCTGCAGGAACACACTCAGCCGGTCCTGCGTGCCCGGCAGCAGCTCGACGTCGGGCGCGTTGTTGCTGAAGCGCACGCGGTTCTGGCTGCGGTCGAAGTGAGCGGCTCGCTCGCTGCGGCTTTTGTCGGCAAACCGTTCGGGTTGCAGCCCGTTGGCGAGCAGGCGGCCCTCGCTGGTCTGCGACCGGCTGCCCAGCAGAAAGATCCGGATTTCCATGCGGGCGCTGTAGCTTGTGCCGGCGTTCACCCAGTCCAGCGAGCCGCTGGCGTTGAGGTTGACGCCCTTTGATTGG
The DNA here is from genome assembly GCA_020047875.1 of Hydrogenophaga sp. Classification (GTDB taxonomy): domain Bacteria; phylum Pseudomonadota; class Gammaproteobacteria; order Burkholderiales; family Burkholderiaceae_C; genus Hydrogenophaga. The sequence goes on along the minus strand of JAIFNE010000218.1, from coordinate 1,129 downwards.
CCCTCCACGCTGTAGTCCAGCCGTGCGCTGGAGGGGGGCTGTGCCGGCCCCAGCGGGTTGCCGGCGTCGCTGGTGTCTGGTTTGGTTTCACCGGTGTCGGCAACCTGGCCTTCGAGGCGCTCGGTGGGCCGCGCTTCAAGGTTGGGTTCGTCGGCAGCCGCGGCGCTGGCAGTTGCCACCGGGAGAATTTCTGCGGGCGCACTGGCCGGGCGATCTGGTGCGGCGGGTGGCGATTCGCCAGACCGGTCTGAGGCGGGGGCAGCGGCGGGTGTTGCGGTTTTGATCGCGGCGGTTGGCGCGGGGCTGGCCGGTAGCGGCGCTGCTGGCGCCGCGGGCTGAGGCGTCGCAGGCGCGATCCAGCGCACCTGGCTGGCCGGCGCAGCGGCCGCGCGGACCGTGGGTGTGTCGGAGGCCAGGGTTCGGGTGATCCATGTGGTGGCCATGGGCTGGGCGGGGGCGAGCACCACCGGCGCGGCCGCCGACCAGCGAGGCAGTCCACCGCCCAGCAGCAACAGGTGCGCGCCCAGCACCGCCAGCGTCAGCGCCATCAGGCTGGGCCAGCGCGGCCAGGCGCGCGGGGTCAGGGCGGTGGGCGGTATCACGGTGGCGCGTTGGGGGTGGCCGATGTCGGCGCTGAGCTGGCGGGCGGCGCTCAGCAGCGCGCGCGCGGGTGCGCCGGTCCAGTCGGTGTCCAGCGTGGTCACCGAGCCAAGCACCACCAAGCCCATGGCGAGGTGGCCCTGGGCGTCGAACACCGGCGCGCAAAACCCGCCCACGCCGGGCAGCAGGCTGTTCACCACGCGGGCCATGCCACGCTGCCGCGCCTCGTCCAGCATGGCGTGCACCGCCTGTGGTGTGCGGGGCAGGTCGCTGGCGATGGGGCTCACGTCGGGCAGTTTTTTCAGCAGCGCCAATTCGGCGCGGATCATGGGCGCGATGCGCTGGGCGTCGCGCCCCTCACCGGCCATGAAGGCGGCAAAACAACGACCGGTGGCTGAGGTGAGCAGGGGCATCACATCGCCCAGGCGCAAGGTCACCGGCACGGTTTGCGGCGCCTCGGCCCAGTGCACCATGGTGGGCCCCTGGTTGCCCCAGACGGCAATCGCCACCGTGTGACCGGTCTGCATCA
>JAIFNE010000071.1 GCA_020047875.1 Hydrogenophaga sp. | reverse complement strand
CTTCCACCGCCCCCGCTCAGCGGTCCCTCCATCAGTTGCTGCTCCCCTGAAAGTCAGGCCCGCTGCGCCAACCAGGCGCGCCAGCTCCCCAACTGCGTGATCTCTGTACCGCCCTCCACCCCGATCGCCTCGCACACAAACCCGCTGACCCACGAGCCATCGGCCAGCTTCACCTTGCCGATGCCCAGCGGCGCGGGGATGCCGTCGACGAAGCTGCCGAAGTGCTGGGCGGGCATTTCCCACACTTCCATGTGAATGGCTGCGCCTCCTTCCGCCACACGCACCATGCCGGGCCGCTGCACCGGGCCGCCGGCGAGTGCGTAGAACTTGTATTCCGCAGCGGACTGCACCGCGCCGAGCAGGCGCGCGCCGCGCTGGGTGAGCTGCCAGTTCAGTGGCAGGCCGCTGAGGTGCGCGCCGCAGACCGCGGTGCCAGCGGTGTTGCTGCCTTTGGGCAGATCGGTGATGCCGATGGTGGGCGTGTGAGCCAGCGGCGTGGCCGTGGCGCCGAGTGACAAGGCCTGTGCGCGGTGGAAGCGGTCGGCCAGGCGCAGCAGCGGGATGTCCTTGAACGCGGGCGCGGCGAGCGTGACGCCCCAGGGCAGGCCTTGTGCATCGCCGCTCGCCTGGAAGCCTGCGGGCACCGCGACGGCGGCGTAGTCCAGCAGGTTCATGAAGTTGGTGTAGTAACCCAGGTTGCTGTTCAGGCGGATCGGGTCGGCCTGCATGTCGCTGATGCAGTAGATGGTGCCGGCGGTGGGTGTGAGCAGGCAGTCGATGTGCTGCCACACCGCGTCGCACACGCGCTTGAGCGCTTTGAGCTGGTAGCTGGCTGCGAAGGCATCGGCAGCGGTCTTGGTTTTGCCGCCTTCGATGATGCTGCGCACCGGCGGGAACACGGCCTCGGGTTGGGCTTCGATGAAGTCGTGGATGGCGACATAGCGCTCGGCCACCCAGGGGCCTTCGTAGAGCAGGCGCGCGGCTTGCAGGAACGGGGTGAGGTCGATCTCCACCGCGGTGCCGCCGAGGGCATGCAAGCGCTCGATGCTCTGCGCGAACAGGTCGATGGCCGCATCATTGCCGAAGAAGGCAAGGTCTTGCGGGCGCGGCACGCCAAAGCGGAACGGGCCGGCCGAGAAGTCCACGCCGAAGGGCTCGGCTTTGCGGCCAAAAGCATCGGCTTCGTCGTACGCCGCGGTTACGGCGAGCACCGCCTGCGCGTCGGCGGCGGTGAGCGCGAAGATGGACACCGTGTCCACCGAACGGCAGGCGGGCACCACGCCGGTGGCCGAGAGCAGGCCGATGGTGGGTTTGAGGCCGACGAGGTTGTTGAAGCTGGCGGGCACGCGGCCGGAGCCCGCTGTGTCGGTGCCGAGCGAAAAACCCACCCAGCCCTTGGCCACGCTCACTGCCGAACCCGAGCTGGAGCCGCCCGAGATGAACGCCGGGTTGAAGGCGTTCTGGCAGGCACCAAAGGGCGAGCGCGTGCCGTTCAGGCCGGTGGCGAACTGGTCGAGGTTGGTCTTGCCCAGCGGCACCGCGCCCGCCGCCACCAGCTGCTGGATCAGAAAGGCGCTCTCGCTCGGCGTGGTGGCGAATTCGGGGCAACCGGCGGTGGTGGGCATGTGCGCCAAATCGATGTTGTCCTTGATCGCGAACGGCACGCCGTACAGCGGCAGGCTGGCCGGGTCCACGCCATCGAGCCTGGCAATGAAGGGCTCGATCTCGGCGTCGGTCAGGCGGTGGATGAAGGCGTGGTGGGTGTCGCTGGCGCAGCGGCGCATGGCTTCGGCGATCACGGCGCGCACCGGAGTACCGGCGGCGTAGGCGGCGCGCAAACTGGCGAGGTCAAAGGAAAGGGTGCTCAGGTCCATGCAGGGCTCCTTGAATTTTTCGTGAACGATCAGATGGCTTCGTCGACCAGCACCAGCACGTTCTGCCCGGCGGCCACCGAGCCGCCTTGCGCGCACATGAGGCTGTGCACCGTGGCCTTGGCGGGCGCGAGCAGGCTGAACTCCATCTTCATGGACTCGATCACCATCAGCACGTCGCCGGCCTGCACCTGCTGGCCCACGCTCACCGCCACCTTCCACACGTTGCCGGGCACGCTGGTGGCGATCAGGCGGCCGCCGTCGGGCAGGTCGATCTCGCTGTCCGGCCCGGCCGCTTCCACGTCGGCCTCGCTCGCCACCACGTCTTGCCCGGCGGCGACCCAGCGCTCGCGCTCGGCTTCAAACGCGGCCTGCTGCGTGGCCTTGAAGGCAGTGATGCTCTCGGCGTGGTCGGCGAGAAAGCGTCGGTAGTCTTTCAAGCTGAACGTGCCCTCTTCGGTGCGCAGCGGGTAGCCTCCGTGCGGGAAGTCGGCGCGGATGCGCAGCAGCTCGTCTTGCGACACCGGGTGAAAACGGATCTGGTCGAAGAAGCGCAGCAGCCAGGGCTGTTCAAACACCGAGCCCGCCTCGCCATGCCGCCAGCGGTTCCACATCTGCAGCGTGCGGCCCACGAACTGGTAACCGCCCGGGCCTTCCATGCCGTAGACGCAGAGGTAGGCGCCGCCGATGCCCACCGCGTTTTCCGGCGTCCAGGTGCGCGCCGGGTTGTACTTGGTGGTCACCAGGCGCTGGCGCGGGTCCAGCGGCGTGGCCACCGGGGCGCCCAGGTACACGTCACCCAGGCCGAGCACGAGGTAGGGCGCCTCGAACACGATCCTGAACACGTCGTCGATGCTGTCCAGCCCGTTGATGCGGCGGATGAACTCGATGTTGCTCGGGCACCAGGGCGCGTCGGGCCGCACCGACTGCATGTACTTCTCAATCGCCAGTTTCGTCTGCGGGTCGTCCCACGACAGCGGCAGGTGCACCGTGCGGCTGGGCACCACCATGTCGTCCACCGGGGGGAGCGCGGCCTCGGTGGCGATCAGTGTCTTCAGCAGCGCGTCGCGCGCGATCAGCGCCGGGTCGAAGTGCAGCTGCAATGACCGGATGCCGGGGGTCATGTCGATCACGCCGGGCAGCTGACCCTGCGCCTGGAGGGCCTTCAGCACGGTCATGAGCACGTGCACGCGCAGGCGCAGCTCGATGTCGAGCACCAGCGGGCCGAACTCGACCAGCACATAGCGGTCGCCGGCCTGGCGCACCACCATGGCGGGCACGTCTTCGCGGGCGGGGTCTTCAAAAATCACCGGCGTGGTGTGGGCTGCGGCGTCGTCTTGTGGCGCCTCAGGCAGTGACCCTGCGAGGGACGACAGCGCCGCCTCCACCGCCGCTTCGCGCTCGCCCGCCTGCGCCAGCGAGAGGCGGTGGAAGCGCACCGTGTCACCGGGGCGCAGCTGGCCGAGCTTCCACAGCTCGGCGTTCACCACCACCGCCGGGCAGACGAAGCCACCCAGGCTCGGCCCGTCGGGCCCGAGGATCACCGGCATGTCGCCGGTGAAGTCGATCGCGCCGATGGCGTAGGCGTTGTCGTGGATGTTCGACGGGTGCAGGCCCGCCTCGCCGCCGTCGGTGCGCGCCCACTGCGGCTTGGGGCCGATCAGGCGCACGCCGGTGCGGCTGCTGTTGTGGTGCACCTTCCAGTCGGTGGCGAAGAAGGTGGCGATGTCGTCGGGCTGGAAGAAATCGGGCGCGCCGTGCGGGCCGTAGAGCACGCCCACGTCCCAGTGGTGGCCGTAGGCGGGGATCAGCGCTGCAGGTGTGGGCGCCGCCACCGGCGTGGCCGTGCCCGCGAGGTGCAGCACATCGCCCGCACGCAAATGCCGCCCGGCGTGGCCACCGAACTGGCCGAGCGTGAAGGTGCTGCGGCTGCCCAGGTAGGTGGGCACGTCCAGCCCGCCGCCCACCGCGAGCGCCAGGCGCACGCCCGCCGGGGTGCGGCCCACGGCCAGCGTGCTGCCCGCCTTCACAGGCAGTGCCTGCCACATGGCCACCGGCTGGCCGTCGAGCGTCACAGTCGCGGGTGCGCCGGTCACGGCCACCACGGCGTCGGTGTTGAAGCGCAGCGTCGGCCCGGCGAGGGTGATCTCCAGCGCGGCGGCGTCGGGCGCGTTGCCCACCAGCTGGTTGGCCAGGCGGTGCGCGTAGGCGTCCATCGGGCCGCTGGGCGGCACGCCCACGTCCCAGTAGCCGGTGCGGCCCGGCCAGTCCTGCACGCTGGTCTGCACGCCGGGCTCCAGCACCTCGATGGTCGCGGGCCGGTACTCGAAGCTGTTGAGAAAGCGCGTGACCTGCCGCCCTTCGCGGAACACCGGGCTTCGCACCACCTGGCGCAGGTAGCCCAGGTTGGTTTCGATGCCGGCCAGCCGCGTCGCATCCAGCGCGGCTTCCATCTTCCGCAGCGCCTGCTCCCTCGTGTCGGCGGTGACGATGAGCTTGGCGAGCATCGGGTCGTACCAGGCGGGCACCTCGGTGCCGCGCTCGACCCAGCCGTCCACGCGCGCATCTGGAGGAAACACCACCTCGGTCAGCAAGCCCGCGCAGGGCTGGAAATGGCGCGCCGGGTCTTCGGCGTAGAGCCGCACCTGGATGGACGCGCCGCGCGCCACCGGCTGCAGCGTGGCCAGCGGCGGCAAATCACCCGCGGCGAGCTGCAGCATCCAGGCCACCAGGTCCACGCCGGTCACCTGCTCGGTCACGCCGTGCTCCACCTGCAAGCGGGTGTTGACTTCGAGGAAGTAGAACTGGCCGGTGGCCGCGTCATAGACAAACTCCACCGTGCCCGCCGAGCGGTAGTTCACCGCCTGCGCCAGCCGCACGGCGGTGGCGTGCAGCTCGCTGCGCTGCGCGTCGCTCAGGCCGGGGGCCGGGGTTTCTTCGATCACCTTCTGGTTGCGCCGCTGCACCGAACAGTCGCGCTCGCTCAGCGCGATCACGCCGCCCGCGCCGTCGCCGAACACCTGCACCTCGATGTGGCGCGCCTGCTCGACGTACTTCTCGAGGAACAGGCCCGCGTCTTTGAAGTTGGCCTGCGCGAGCCGCCCCACGTTCTCGAACGCGTCGGCCAGCTCGGCGGCGTTCCACACCAGCCGCATGCCGATGCCACCACCGCCCGCCGTGCTCTTGAGCATGACCGGGTAGCCGATGCGCTGCGCTTCGGTTTGCGCCTGCGCCAGATCGCTCAGCAAACCCGAGCCCGGCAGCAACGGCACGCCGCGCTGCTGCGCCAGATCGCGCGCGGTGTGCTTCAAACCAAAGGCGCGCATTTGCGCCGGCGCTGGGCCGATGAAGGCGATGCCCGCGTCTTCGCAGGCCTGGGCAAATGCGGGGTTCTCAGACAGGAAACCGTAGCCGGGGTGGATGGCCTGCGCGCCGCAGTCCTTCGCGATCTGCAAGATGCGGTCAGCCTTGAGGTAGCTCTCGGCTGCGGGCGCCGGGCCCAGCAGGTAGGCCTCGTTGGCTTCGCGCACGTGGCGCGCTTGCGCATCGGCCTCGGAATACACGGCCACGCTCTGCACACCCAGCTTCTTGAGCGTGCGGATGATGCGGCATGCGATGGCGCCGCGGTTGGCAATCAGAACCTTGCTGAACATGAGGACTCCGTGACAGGTCGTCCTGCCAGGTGAAGCGATCAGACGGGTCGTCCCGTCTTCGGATGAAGAACCCTTCAGCGCCGCCGATCCGTGGCGCGAAGACCAATCACGCCGGTTCCCAGACCAGCAGCTCGATGGGCGTTGGGTTGTAGGCGTTGCAGGGATTGTTCAGCTGAGGGCAGTTGGAGATCAGTACCCAGACGTCTGTGTCCGCACGCATTTCCACGTACTTACCAGCCCCGGACACCCCGTCGTCGAACTTGAGCTCGCCGGAAGGCGTCACGGGTACGTTCATGAAGAAGTTGATGTTAGGGACCAGATCCCGCTTGGTCAGTCCCATGTCGGCGCGCTGCAGTGCGATGAGGTAGTTGTCGCGGCAGTTGTGCATGAACTTCTTTTGCAGTGCGTAGCGCACCGTGTTGCTTTCAGCGGCACAGGCGCCGCCCAGGGTGTCGTGGCGACCGCAGGTATCGGCCACGATGGTGAGCAAGGATCGCCCTGTGTTGCTCATCAGGCGTGAGCCGGTGGTCAGATAGATGCCGCCCTGGGCCAGCATGGTGTCGGTTGCGCTGTAGTGCTCAGCAAGATCGTCTGCGGCATAGAAGATCACGTCAGCAGCCTGGTTACCCATCAGGTCGACGATGCGCAGGGTTTGCCCCTGTTGGACCTTGAAGAGAATGGGCTCGCCTGCGGGATGGGTTTGTCGCCAGGTGGCTTGCTCGGGATTGAGCGGGCTTTCGGTGAGGCGCATGGCGGCAGCCCCGTGAGATGCGGCAGTGTGGTTCATGGTGTGCTCCCTGGTCAGGCGTAGAACATGTCGGTGTTGTGCAGTGCCCGGGCGTTTTCAGGCCGAAAGCGGCGGCATATGTCGTTAGCAGGTGCCACACCGACCCCCCGGGCCAGAACGCCGATGCGTCCTGGGCTGTAGGTGGGGCGTGGGTCCAGCGGATGCGGAGCGGACGAAACCGCGATCAACACGTCCATATCGCATCGCAGTTCGAACCAATGGCCTGTCTGACAGTGGTCTGGGTGGTAAACAAAGCCGCCTTGCGCATCCACGCTGACTTTGGAGAACCAGTTCACGCCGATGGTGAGGTCCCGGGCCGCAAGACCGTGTTTGCCGATTTCCATGAGCAGGCCGTCTTTGCCGCTCCGAAGCATGGCGTTGCGGTGCGTCTGGTAGCGTAGCTCGCCGTAGCGCATTTGCAGCCGGGCGTTGTCCAGCAGCAGGCCCAATGGGTCGTGCCAGTCCAGGCTATCGTGGGTCACGCTGGCAAGTGCCCGGCCCATGTCGGACATGAGTACATGCCCTTGCGAGTAGTGCGCTGTGTGCTGGGCCTTGAGTGAGTCGGGCATGTTGTAGCGCTCAAGCTTGTCATGCGCTGCATAGAGAACCATGCTGAGGTTCACGTTGGGCTCCAGCGCCACGAAGCGCAGAGCCCGACCACGTTGCAGGCGCCAGGACCAATGGTGGCCACCTGGCAGCATTTCAGACCACAGCACCTCCTCGGCCTTGAGATCGGCTGTGCTGTCAGCGGGAAAACTGGTCCACCAGCTCCGGTTGTCCACCGGTTTATCGACTGGGGGGTTGGGGATGTCGGTGGCTGGTGCGGTAAGGTCTGGCGAGGTGTTCATACGGGTGTTCCTGGCGGCAGGCTCGCCGAGTCTTGCTGGCTGCGAACCGCGTTCAGCGCGGCAGTTTTATCTTGGTTCAACGGAATGTCGTAGGTGATGGAAGCGCCGTAGGCTTGTGGTGCGTGGGGGTCGATGCGCACTTTGTCGAACACCAGCAAGCGCGTCCCCAGCTGAAATCCCTCGGACAGGTCGTGCGTGACCATGAAAACTGTCAGACGGGTCTGCGCCCACAGCTCTCGCAGCAACTGGTGCATGTCTTTGCGGATACCCGGATCCAGCGCTCCAAACGGCTCATCAAGCAGCAGCACCCGGGGCTTTCCCATCAGGGCCTGGGCGATTGCCAAACGTTGCTGCATGCCACCCGAGAGCTGGTGCGGATACTTCGCCAGAGCGGGGCCCAGTCCGACCCTGTCGAGCATCACCCGGGCCTCTTCGCGCGCGTCGGCCTTGGCCTGTCCGAACAGGCGCCCGAGCCACAGGCTCTTGGGCAGTTCCAAAGCCAGCGCCACGTTGTCGAGCACCGTCAGATGGGGCAACACCGAGTATTTCTGGAATACGATGCCGCGGCTGGCATCGGGCTCGGCAGCCAGAGGCTGACCGTCCAGCGTGATGCTGCCCTTGGTCGGTTTCTCCTGGCCCAGCAGCAGGCGCAGGAAGGTGGACTTGCCGCACCCGGAGGCGCCCACCAAGGTACAAAACTGCCCTTCCTGAATTTCCAGGTTGATGCGTTCGAGCACCACCTGTTCGCCGTAGGTCATCCAGAGGTTGTTGACATTGATGAAGGCCATCGTCAACGCCCTTCGTGCCAGGGAAATAGGGCACTGGTGATTTTCTTGAGCAATTGATCCATGAGCCAGGCCAGCAGCGTGATCCACGCCACATAGGGCAGGATCACATCCATCGCCAGGTAACGACGGACCAAAAAGATGCGGTAGCCCAGACCGTCGGTGGAGGCGATGGCCTCGGCCGCGATCAGAAACAGCCAGGCAGAACCCAGTGCCAACCGCAATGCAATCAACAAACGGGGCATCAGTTGCGGCAAGACGACGCGCAGGATCAGGGTCCAGGTGTTTGCCCCCAGGGTTTGCGCCTTGATGAGCCACTCCACCGGAATCTCCCGCGCCCGTTGCTCCAGGTCTCGCGTCATGACGGGAGCGATACCGATCACGATCAGCATCACCTTGGACAGCTCATCCAGACCAAAAACGATGAACAAGATTGGCAGAATGGCCAAGGGCGGAATCATCGAGATCACCGCTACCGCGGGCGAGAGCGTGGCGCTCACCAGCGGAATGGCTCCCAGGCAAATACCGATCACGAGCGCTGCCACGGTGGCGATCAACATACCGAGGCCCAGCCGTCTTAGGCTGGCCAAGGTATCGTCCCAGAACAGCCAGCGTCCCGTGCGTGCATCTTCTTCCAGCGCATAGCGGTGCAGGGCTTCGCCCATCTGGACAAAACTGGGTAGCAGCTTGTCGTCTGGGTTTTCGCTCAACCTGGCGTCTGATGCGATCGCATAGACGATCAGCGCGAACAGGAACGGCAGCAACATCAGACCGACCCGAAGGCCGGAACTGGGGATGCGGTTGATCAGGCGCATGGAGCCCCCTGGGTTGAAAAACCGATGGACTCAGGCTTACTTGATCTGGCCGTCTGCGGCCATCTTCATGAAGGAGGGGTCAAAGCGCAGCTTCACGTTCCGGGCGTTGCCCGTTTGTGTGTTGGCAAACTGCATGCCGATGGACTCGGCACTGCGCGCACCCTCACCAAGCAGGCCATGCTTGAAGCTGAATTGCGCCACCTTGGACATGGTGGCGGGCAGCTCCTTGCTGGTGGCAAACGCATGAGCGTCTTTGGCGGTGTAGAACATTTTGGTCGCGGCCAGCTGGGCCTCAAACCCTTTGAGGTCGGTGCCTGAGGCCTTCGCCATTTGGGTGCGAGCGGCGATACCCTGCGGCGTGTTGCTGCTCATGATGGTCATCACTTCGTACCAGGCACCCACCAGGGCTTTGCCAAAGTCCGGGTTGTCGGCAAGCGTTTTGGTGTTGACCACCATCAGGTCGATGATTTCTCCCGGGATCATGCCGGAGTCGAACAGCTTGCTGACTTTTGGGGTGGCTGCAACCTCTGCAAGCAAAGGGTTCCAGGTCACCACGGTCGTCACATTGGGGGTCTTGAATGCAGCCACCAGGTCTGCGTCTGAGGTGTTGACGACCTTGACGTCTTTTTCCGAGAGCTTCGCGCTCTCAAGTGCCCTGGCCAGCAGATAGTGGGAGACCGAAAGTTCGACCAGGTTGATGCGCTTGCCCTTGAGATCGGCAAGCTTCTTGTTTTCGCCCTTCATGACGATGCCGTCGTTGCCGTTGGAGAAGTCACCCACGATCAGAGCGGTTGAGTCCACGCCGCCAGCGGCGGGAATCGTCAGTGCGTCCATGTTGGTCATGGTGCAGCCGTCGAAAGAGCCTGCGGTGTATTGGTTGATCGACTCAACGTAGTCGTTGAGCTGCACCACATCGACCTTGATACCGTATTTCTTCGCCCACTTGTCCATGATGCCGCTGGACTTGGCGTAGTCCCAAGGCATCCAGCCTGCGTAGATGGTCCAGCAAACCTTGAAATCTTTTTTGGGTGCAGCGACGGCGGTGCTGCTCAACGCAGCCAGGCCGGAGAACACGGCTGCAGCGAAAACCTGTTTAAAGATGCGGCGAGAAATCATGGAGAACTCCTTGGAGATGGCACACGGAAACGGCGCACCACATGCGCTTGGTTCTCCCGGGCTTTTGTCCCGCCGTGTAACCCCCGAAGGAGGTCGACAGCTCTCGGACCAGACACCTGCTTGTGCAGGCCGGAACCCTAGCCGTCCATTGAATTTGTGGCACTTTCAATCCGGCACATGCCAGACCATTCCCGCCAATGGATCCACTGCAATAGGCGTGCCAGGGCGAACCTCCATCCGGCCTCACCGCGTGCTTAGATTTGGTGCGAATTCGAGCCGCTGCGACTCTCCGTGTGCGATTCCATTCCATGCCTGCCCCAATACGGTGCACGATGAGCGCTTCATCAGCAGCTCGCCGATACGGCACAGCGTGCCCAAGCAGATCCAGATCGCCAGCTGGGTCTACTTCCGGACGAGGCCAGACTGGCTAACAGCCGCACGCTACACCCCGCGAAGCACACTGAATTCTCGGAACAGCCGCATCGGCAACGGCGTCTGCAGCAGCCACACGATGCTCATGG
>JAIFNE010000139.1 GCA_020047875.1 Hydrogenophaga sp. | reverse complement strand
AGCGCGAGCACACCGCCCACCATCAACATGGTGAAAGAGAACAACAAATACAAGGTTCCGATGTCTTTGTGGTTGGTCGCGTAAACCCAACGACGCCAGCCAGCAGGAGGGGCATGGTGGTCGTGGTCGTGGTCGTGGTCGTGTGCGTCGTGATGGTCGAGAACTGCACTCATGATCGATTCCTCAATGGCTCTTCAAATGTGGTTGTCAGGCGCGGGTCACTGGCGTGCTGCCAGCACCTCGGCGGGCTGAACCAAGCGCTGGGTTTGGTTAGACCAATTGTTTTTCGTGTATGTCATGACAGCCGCCAGCTCGGTGTCGGTCAGCTGCTTCCAAGCCGGCATGGCTGCCGCGGGGCCAGCAACCCCGTTCAGCATCACGTTGATCATCCTGGACTTGTCGGTATCCACCACCAGCGCCGAACCATCCAGCGCCTTGATCGCACCGCCGCCCTTGCCCTGCGCACCGTGGCAGGCCAGGCAGTTGGCGGCATACACCGACTCGCCGCGCTTGACCAGATCGCCCAGCGCCCAAACCTTGTTCGGATCCTCCGCCGCAGCGGCCATGGCTTTCTGCTGCTCAGCTACCCAGGCGGTGTAGGCCTCGGCAGTCACCACCCTGACATGGATGGGCATGTACGCATGCTCTTTACCGCACAGTTCGGCGCACTGGCCATAGAAATCGCCGGTTTTCTCAGCCCGGAACCAAGTGTCGCGCACGAAACCGGGGATGGCATCCTGCTTGACGCCGAATGCCGGCACCATCCAGGCGTGGATCACGTCGTTGGCGGTGGTGATGATGCGCACCTTGCGGTCGACGGGCACCACCAGCGGGTTGTCGACCTTGAGCAGGTAATCGTCGGTGGGCGGCGGATTGCCGCTGCTGGACATCAGGCGGTGGCTGTTGTCCAGCGTCGACAGAAAGGCGATGCCCTCGCCTTCCCCTTTGATGTAGTCGTAACCCCACTTCCACTGCATGCCCGTGGCCTTGATGGTGAGGTCGCTGTTGGTGGTGTCTTTCTGGGCCACCAGCACCTTGGTGGCGGGCAGCGCCATGCCGATGACGATCAGCAGCGGAACAATGGTCCAGCCCAGCTCGACCCAGATGGGCTCGGAAAGCACCTGCGCCTTGTGTCCCACCGATTTGCGGTGCTTGATGATGGAATAGAACATCACGCCGAACACGATCACGAAGATCACGAGGCAGATAGCCATCATGAACCAGTGCAGCCAATGCTGTTCCTCGGCAATTTTCGTGACGGCGGGCGCGAAATTGAGCTGATTGACCGCCGGGCCACCCGGCAAGTCGTTGACCTGTTGCGCCAGCGCTGCGGCAGTGGCGCCCAAGGTGGCCGACAGCGTGACGGCCATCGAGCGCACTGCGGCGACCCGCTTTTTCAGAATTTCTACCGTTGTGATGGACTGACTCACGTTTTCCGCCTCGAATATAAGCATTGATTTATATCAACGACCGATTAGAACAAATTTTCCGACCCCTGCCCATGCTGACATCACTCAACGCGGGCATTTGCGAGCGACACCTGCGCACCGCTGACCGCCTGCCTCAACTCACGCGCCAACAACGGGTGCAAGTCCGTGCGCAGGAAACGACCAACACGCACCGAACGCCCCCCACCTGTCACCTCCACCAACCCACGGCGGCGGTCTGCCTCAATACGCACCCAGTCGCGCACGAACTCGCTGCGCTCAACCCGACCGGCCCGCTCCACCTCAACCACCAGCTCGCCGCCCCGAACGCTGATGCGCTCCCGATCAGCCGCATGACGAGCGTGGATCAAAAAGGCCACGCCCAGCGCCAGCAGTTCCAGGGCTGCAAAGGGCAGCACCAGCACCGCGCCCTGAAGCCAGAAAAAAAGCCCCACAACCAGCGACAACAAGCAGAGACTGCCGAAACAGATCCCCAACTGGGCTGGCGTGACCGAACAGTTACGCTGCAGCGTCCAGACCAAGCCATCCGCCGTCGAGGTGGCCAACCGTATCGGGTTTTTGAACCCTTCCACTGCCGACTCCAGTCAAAGCGCCAAGCCATCCAAAAGCCGGCGCGAGCGAGGGAACATGCCCTGAAGCTGTTGATTAACATCAATTGTAGCGAGCAACGCCGGCAGCTTTTCAGCAAGACCAACCAATCCGACCCAGATTGGCATGGCCCGAGGTGAGCCTGTGTCAGCGCCGGCCAGCGCGCAGCATGGCGCGCATTTCGTCCATGGCAACAGCGGTCACCGTGGCTGGGCCCTTGGGCGGGCGTGGCGGGGCCTTGAAGGCGTGGCCATAGACCACCTCCACGGTGAGTTGCAAGCGACCGTCAGCATCCCGGGGAAGCGCCGAATCCAGCGCCTCGATCAGTCGCTGCCGCCACTGACGTGAGCGCAGGCCAGCGGGCCGCCCTGCGTGCAGATTGCGCCCGAGCCCGCGCAAGTCTTCCAACAGCGCCGCGGCGCCGCTGTAGGTGAGGGTGAGCCGCTCCATGTCCATCACAGGCTCAGCAAAACCGCTGTGCACCAACATGTCGCCCCAGTCGTGCATGTCGGTGAAAGGGTGGTGAGGCAAAGGCCAGCCAAGCGCGGCATACACACCGCGAAGTTCGCGCAAGGTATCGGGCCCAAGGCAGGAGAACATCAGGAAACCCTGCGTGTTGATGTGGGCGTTCCACTGGCGCAGCAAGCGCTGAGGTTGTGACTCCAAGTGCAGCACCATGTTGGCCCAGAGCATATCGACGCGGGTACCTTCGTTGGCCACGCTGAGGCGGCTGCGGCGGCCCCACGACATCGGATTCCAGGACCGACCTGCCGGCAGAGCAAGCAAAGCCTCGGCTTGCCGAACGTCATGCGCCACCACATGGCTGGCGGCCTCAGGGAGCAGTGCCAGCAAGCGCTGATGCGCGTTCACGCCGCCCATCTGAGGCTCCCAGTGCAACCAGCTGGCAGGCTGCGCCCGAAACCACTGCAGACGCTCTGCCATTCGCAAAGCGATCTCCTCGTGAAGCCACGGGCTGGCGCGACGCGGCAATGCGAGCCACCGGCGTGCGGCCACCGCGTCCAGATCGGGCACCGGTGGTTCTGGGTCAGAAAAAGATGTCACGAAGAAATTTCAGCTGAGGGTGTGGAGCGAGCGCTGCCGCTGTGGCCTGCGGTATGCCGATATATTGGCCGAATGTTAAAGGCCCTGACCTGTACCACCCGTCTCTGGCCCGCCGCTTGCCAGGTCTGTGGTCAATGGCCGACGCAGCCGGTCTGCGACGCCTGTGTGCAGCGCTTCGCGGTCGCACGCTGGCGCTGCCACGGCTGCGCTGCAGCGATGGTTCTACAAGGCAGCGTGTGTGGTGAATGCCTGACACGCACCGCACCAGCGCCGTTGGACCACTGCCTGGCCGCGGTGGACTACGCGTATCCATGGGACGACCTGATCGCGCGCTTCAAATTCCGTGACGAACCGGGCCTGGCTGGCGTGCTGGCGGAGCGCATGCTCGCCGCGCCCGGCGCAACGGCGGCGCTCACCCAAAGCGACTGGCTGATACCGATCCCGCTGAATCCGCAACGCCTGGTGAGCCGTGGCTACAACCAGGCCTGGGAACTGGTGAAGGCGGTGCAAGCACGCGCCCAGCGGGCGCCGCCGGGCCTGGCGGACGCGCTGGTGCGTCTGGGCGAGGCGCCGGATCAGCACAGCCTGCCGCGCGAGCAGCGCCTGCGCAATCTGCGCGGCGCTTTTGCCGCCGCACCACACCATGCAGACGCTTTGCGCGGTACACGGGTGTTGCTGATCGACGATGTCAGCACCACTGGCACCACGCTGCAGAGCGCAGCGCTCGCCCTCAAGCAAGGCGGCGCGGCACAGGTGAGGGGCCTGGTGGTCGCTCGCACGCTGTCGCATTGAGCGCGCCGCGGCGTTCCCGCGCTGCCGACCGCTCGCTCAGCAGAAAACCGTCTTGCCGCGCAGCGGGAAGATGGCTGCCGCTGCAAAGACCAAAAACCGCAGACCACCAGTACACTGCGCGGCTGTCCTGCCCACGTACGCCTTCTTGATCACCCGATGTTTCACATCGTCCTCGTTGCCCCCGAAATCCCGCCCAACACCGGCAATATCATTCGCCTGTGTGCCAACACCGGCTGCCGTCTGCATCTGGTGGATCCACTGGGTTTCACGATGGAAGACAAACAAATGCGTCGTGCCGGGCTCGATTACCACGAGTACGCATCGCTCAAGCGCCACGCCAGCTGGGACGCCTTTCTGGCAACCGAGCAACCCGAGCCAACCCGCCGCTTTGCGCTCACCACGCGCGGCAGCCGCAACCTGTTTGACGCGCGCTTTCAACCTGGCGACTGGCTGGTTTTCGGCTCCGAGACACAAGGGCTGAGCGAGGCGGTGCGCGAGCAATTCCCCAGCGACCAGCGGCTTCGTCTGCCGATGTGCGCAGGCCAGCGGAGCCTGAACTTGTCCAACGCGGTCGCTGTCGCCACCTTTGAAGCGTGGCGCCAGCAGGAGTTTGCCGGAGCCGCAACGTGACCAGCCACACCCTCTCCGACGCTGCCCAAGCGGCCCTTTTTCTGTTGCGCATTAGCAACATGCCCGGCAGATTGTTGCGCGTCGGCCCGGCAATCCCGGCGAACTGCCGCTTACTTTCCTCTGCCTGTCCAGCCACTCACCGATGCGATTGATCGCCCTGCTCGCCCGCCTTGTCGGCGCTGGCCACAGCAGCCGCCCGAAAAGGTCTCGCAAGACGCCCAGCATCAGCCAGCTGGTGGCCATTCGCCAGGCCTTGCTTGGCTGCGTGCTCGACTGCGAAGGCACCGCCACACAGCGACTGCGACAGAAAATTGATCGCGCTCAGACACCGCAAGAGCTGTGGCAATTGCGCAACGACGTGTACCAGGTGGTTTCCCAACACCACAACCAGACGGTCGCCGCCGAACGAATCAACGCGCTGATCGTGCGCTTTCGGGGCTGGGTCGAGGCCAAGCAGCTGGTGCGCATCAAATAGACGACCGCCACAGGGCCCGCGGCGGGCGCCTCAGGGATAGCGGCGCACCAGCGATTCCGCCACGCAGACCGGCTTTTCGGCGCCCTCGCGCTCCACCGACACCGCCCAGCACATTTGAAGCCCATCCCCCGGGATGGGCTCGGCCGACAGCAGATGCAGATGCGCCCGCAAACGGCTCCCCACGGGCACCGGCGCGGTGAATCGCACCTTGTTCAGCCCGTAGTTCACCCCCATGGCGGACTGCCGCACGGTCATCGCCGAATCAAAAAACACCGGCAGCAGCGACAGCGTCAGAAAACCGTGCGCCACCGGCGCGCCAAACGGCCCCTCGCGCGCACGCTCCACATCGACATGAATCCACTGGTGATCGCCGGTGGCCTGCGCGAACAGGTTCACCTGCGCCTGGGTGATGGTCACCCAGTCACTGACCGCCACATCCTGCCCCACCGATGCGGCCAGATCGGCGAGGGTGTCAAACGTTTTCATGGGTTGACTTCAGCTGGGAGAGCGACGGAAGGGTCTCATGCATCCAGCCAGTCGCAGATGCCCTGCCACTGCTGCACATCTTTTGCCACCCGGCTCGCAGCCACGTCGAACAGGGACAGGCCACGCGCAGCAAGGTGAATGTAGTTCTGGGTGTCGCGCAAATAGCCCAGCACCGGAAGGCCCAGGCCATCCACGAACTCGTGCAGCTTGTCGGCTGCAATGGTTCGCGCATCAACCCGCATCCCCACAATCCCGACCTGCAACCGATCCACGTGGCGCGACTCAGCCAGCTCATCGAGAAAGGCGCGCGTGGCGTAAATGTCAAAAATGCTGGGTTGCAGCGGCACGAGAACCTTGTCGGCCACCTTGAGCACATCCTTGCTGCGCCAGCCATGCATGCCTGCCGGCGTGTCCAGCACCACATGTGTCGCATCTCTGGGCGGGCGAGCGATCAGGTCTGGCGAGACGCTCCAGGTCTGGATCGGCCGGGCCAGGGGCGAGCGCAAGCGCAGCCAGAGCCCGGAAGACTGTTGGCGATCTGCATCACCGAGCATGACGCGGTGACCGCGGCTTGCGAAATAGCCGGCCACATTGGTCGACAGCGTGGACTTGCCCACGCCCCCCTTGGGATTGGCCACCACTACCACCGGCATACCGCACTCCTCGACGTTTCTTGTGCCTCCTATATTACGCTGAGGTCACCCCCACGCTGCGTCCTTGCGTTCACGGCCAAGCGTCCCACAACAGCTTGACGCCCGTGAGGAACATACCCAGATACAACATGCGGTAAAAAAGCGTGGGCTGTATGCTGCGAGCGATGCGCACCCCGAGCCACACCCCCAGGGGCGCCACCGGCAGCAGCACGAGCGAGGTCATCAGGTTGGCGGTGTCCAGCAGGCCCAGCCAAGCATAGGGAATCCATTTGGCTAAGTTGATGAAAAAGAAAAAGTACGCCAAGGTGCCCGTGAAAAGCATCGGCGAGAGCCGCAGCGGAATCACATAGGCATTGAGCGGCGGGCCACCAGCATGCGCAATGAAACTGGTGAAGCCCGAAATCACGGTGAGCAAGCTCCCCAGCCAGCGCGGCGGCGGTGCACTGTCGGGGCGCGGCGGAAAAAGCAGACGCTGCGCCAGAAAAGCCAGGGTGAACGCGCCCACAATGCCGGCCACCACGCGCGCATCCAGCAGTTTGAACAGCAGCGCCCCGGCCAAAATGCCAGCCAGGCCGTAGGGCAACAGGAACATCAGCAAGCGGCGGTCCACATGTTTGCGAAACGCGGCCAGGCCCAGCAAGTCCATGAGCAGCAGCACCGGCATCAGAATGGCGGCCGCCTGGGGCACCGTCACCGCCAGCGCCATCATGGGCACCGCCAGCGAGCCAAAGCCGGCGCCGAAGCCGCTTTTGCTGATGCCCAGCAGCAACACGGCCGGCAGGGCTACCAAGTAAAAAACAGGATCGGTGTTCATGGCTGAATCATTGTCGTCGCCTGCGGCGCAGCGGGTCAGCCCGCGGCGTGCGATGCGCCACAATGCCGTCCATGTTCAACCCATCCCAATCCGACGTTCGACGTTTCTTCTGCGAGGCCTACCGCAAGCAGATCGCCGCGCAACCGATGGAGGCGATCGAAACGCTGGCCGGCCAATGGATCGCGGAACATCCCGAATACCACCTCGAGCTGGCCGATGCCGAGGCCGCCATCGCCCGGATGGGAGAGGCTCGGGACGCAACCAGCAACCCCTTCCTCCATTTGTCGATGCATCTGTCGATCAGCGAACAGTGCAGCATCGACCAACCTCCCGGCATCCGGCAGGCGGTGGAGCTGCTGGCTGCGCGGCGTGCCGACCTGCACGCCGCGCACCACGAGGTCATGGAATGCCTCGGCCGCATGCTGTGGGAAAGTCAGCGCTCGGGTCGCCCGCCCGACGCGCAGGCCTACATCGAGCAAGTACGGCAGCGCGCCACGCGAGACTGAAACAAAAAACCGCTCGGCGAGCGGTTTTTTTGCTGGCAGACCAAGTCTGCGGCTACCTGAAACGCGCCTGTGGTACCACAGCCAGCTCACCCTCGACC
The DNA here is from genome assembly GCA_020047875.1 of Hydrogenophaga sp. Lineage (GTDB taxonomy): Bacteria > Pseudomonadota > Gammaproteobacteria > Burkholderiales > Burkholderiaceae_C > Hydrogenophaga. The sequence continues at coordinate 2,415 of JAIFNE010000139.1, read as the reverse complement.
GACGCCAGGTACCGGGCCATTTCGCGCATCTCGGCGTGCGAGTACTGTTTGGAGATGCCCGCCATGATGGCGTTGTTGCGACCAATCAGCGCGTTGCCCTCCACGGTGTAGGCCTTGAGCGCCACATACAGGTAGTCCGCGTGCTGCCCAGCCAGCTTGGGGTAGCTCGGGTCGATCGGCTTGCTGAAGTTGGCGCCGTGGCAGGAAGCACAGGCGCCTTTCTCGATCAGCGCGGCAGCTGCCACGCTGGGCGCGCGAGGCACCTCGGGGGCGTTCTTGCTCACCTGAGAGGAATAGAAGGCTGCGAGGTCGGCCATGTCCTGCTCGGACAGCGCGCTGGCGATGCCGCGCATGGTCGGGTGCTTGCGATCCCCTTTCTTGTAGGCGGTGAGCGCAGACACGATGTATTTGTCAGACTGACCCGAAATCTTGGGGATCTTGTGAACCTCGGGAAAGCTGTTCTGGTAGCCCGGAATGCCATGGCATCCGATACACATCTCTGCTCTCTTCTGGCCGGCTTGCGCCTCACCAACAACCCCTTGGGCGCTGACGCCAAAGGCAACGGTGGCCAGGGTCGCAGCAGTGGCCAGGGTACGAAGGATCGCGGGGAACAGGTGGTTCATTTTGCAAGCACAATGGAACGTGAATTGATAAAAATCAACCATTGATTATATAGACTCGACCACCGGGCGCGGCCCATTTTCCCGCCTCATCCCGTTGGGCTTTGCTCGACAGCGCCTCGCGCCGCCATCTCATTACGCACCATGAAATTCCAAGGCACCGACAACTACATCGCCACGCCCGACCTCATGCTCGCGGTCAACGCGGCCCTCACCTTGAAACGCCCGCTGCTGGTCAAGGGCGAGCCCGGCACCGGCAAAACCATGCTGGCCGAGGAAGTGGCGCAGGCACTGGACATGCCCTTGCTGCAATGGCACATCAAAAGCACCACCAAGGCCCAGCAAGGCCTGTACGAGTACGACGCGGTGAGCCGCCTGCGCGACTCCCAGCTGGGTGATGAAAAGGTCAAAGACATCAACAACTACATCGTCAAGGGTGTGCTGTGGCAAGCGTTCACCGCGGATCGGCCCGTGGCACTGCTGATCGACGAGATTGACAAGGCCGACATCGAATTCCCCAACGATCTGCTGCGCGAGATCGATCGGATGGAGTTTTACTGCTACGAGACGCGCGAGCTGGTGCGCGCCAAGCACCGCCCGCTGGTGTTCATCACCTCGAACAACGAAAAAGAGCTGCCTGATGCGTTCCTGCGCCGCTGCTTCTTCCACTACATCAAGTTCCCCGACGCCGAGACCATGCAGCGCATTGTGGATGTGCACTTTCCGCAGCTCAAAAAGGAACTGCTGGCTACCGCCATGAAGACCTTCTTTGATGTGCGCAACCTGCCGGGTCTGAAAAAGAAGCCCAGCACCTCGGAATTGCTCGACTGGCTCAAGCTGCTCATGGCCGAGGACATTCCGCTTGAAGCGCTTCAGAGCGCAGACAGCAAGGTCAGCATTCCGCCGCTGGTGGGCGCCTTGCTCAAGAACGAGCAAGATACGACCCTGTTTGAAAAACTGGTCTTCATGAACCAGCGCAACCGTTAATTGCATCCGACATGGCCTTCATTGAACCCGTCACGCTGCGTGCGAACGGCATCGCATTGATTCCGCTGGAACGGGAACACGAAGCAGGCCTGCGCGCTGCCGCGGCCGACGGTGAACTCTGGCGGCTGCGCGTCACCTCGGTCCCCGAGCCGCATGAAACCCGCGGCTACATCGAGACGGCGCTGAAAATGCGCGACGAAGGCCACCGTTTCGCTTTTGCAGTGACCGACGAGGCCACGGGCAGCGTGCTCGGCAGCACCAGCTTCCACGACATCCTGCCTGCGGTGAAACGCATGGAGATCGGCTACACCTGGTACGCCCGGCGCGTGCAGCGAAGCCATGTCAACACCACCTGCAAGCTGCTCATGATGGGCCACGCCTTCGACACCCTGGGCTGCCATGTGGTGGGCTGGCGCACCGACAACTTCAACTTCGCGTCGCAAAAAGCCATCGAGCGGCTGGGTGCGAAGAAAGACGGCGTCATCCGCGGCCACGCCCTGCGTCGCGACGGCACCATCCGCGACACGGTGATGTACAGCCTGCGCGCCGGCGAATGGCCAGAGGCCAAGGCTCAGCTGCTGTACCTGCAGTCCTTTCACGCCTGACCGGGAGAAATCCCCATGCTGATCGACTTCTTCTACACCCTGCGGGCGGCCAAGCTGCCCGTCTCGGTCAAGGAATACCTGATGCTGCTGGAGGCGCTGCAGGCCAATGTGGTGGGCCCGCGCAACCCGGACGCCTGCAGCATGGACGACTTCTACTTCCTCAGCCGCACCGCGCTGGTGAAGGACGAAAAGCATTTCGACAA
>JAIFNE010000186.1 GCA_020047875.1 Hydrogenophaga sp. | reverse complement strand
TGAACGTGGACACGCTGATTCACGAAGTGGGTGCGGGCCAGATGGAGATCAACTTCTTCCATGCCCACCCGCTGGGTCTGGCCGACGAGGTCTTCTTCTTCAAGCGCACCGTGCGCGAGGCCGCGATGCGGCACGACATGTATGCCACTTTCATGGCCAAGCCGATCGCCGGCGAGCCGGGCAGCGCGATGCACATCCATCAGAGCATCGTGAGCAAAGAGACGGGCAAGAACATTTTCAGCGCCGAAGACGGCAGCGCAACCGACGCCTTTCACCACTACATCGGCGGCCTGCAGCGCTACATCCCCGCGGCCATGGTGCTGGTGGCGCCGTATGTGAACAGCTACCGCCGGCTCTCGCGCAACACCGCCGCGCCGATCAACATCGAGTGGGGCCACGACAACCGCACCGTGGGCATCCGCTCGCCGATCTCCAGCCCGGCCGCGCGTCGGGTGGAAAACCGGGTGATTGGCGCCGATGCCAATCCCTACATCGCCATGGCCATGACGCTGGCCTGCGGCTACCTGGGCATGAAAAACAAGATCAAGCCCAAACCCGAGATGAAGGGCGACGCCTACCTGGCGCCCTACGCGCTGCCGCGCAGCCTGGGTGAAGCGCTTGACTGGCTGCGCAAGGAAACCGACTTGCACGACATCCTGGGCAAGGAATTCATCACCATCTACACCGAGATCAAGGAGCTGGAGTTTGATGAGTTCATGAAGGTGATTTCGCCCTGGGAGCGCGAGCACCTGTTGCTTCACGTTTGACCCCCCCGCGCCGCAGTCGATGACTCACCCCCGCGCCGCACCTGCGGTGCGTCACCCCCTCAAGGGGGCAACGCTGGCGGCCCGGCAAAGCCGGTTCCGCGGCGTTTTTGTTGAATGCACCGCCAGAAAGTGAGACCCGTATGAACACATCCACCCTTATCGCTCCACCCGCGCTGGTCAAACGCGATCAGCAGCACGACACGGCTGCGGTGCAGGCGCTGGACAGCGCGCACTTCATCCACCCGTTCACCGACCACGGTGACCTGGCCACCCGGGGTTCGCGGGTGATCGTGAAGGCCGACAACATCTACATCTGGGATTCCGAGGGCAAGCGCATGCTCGACGCGATGAGCGGCCTGTGGTGCGTCAACGCCGGTTATGGTCGCAAGGAACTGGCTGACGCGGCTTACCAGCAGATGATGACGCTGCCCTTCTACAACAGCTTTTTCCAGACCACCAACGTGCCCGCGGTGCGGCTGGCGGCCAAGCTGTCGTCGCTGGCCCCCAGCGTGGGCGGGCGCAGCTTCCAGCATGTTTTCTATTCCAGCAGCGGCTCGGAGAGCAACGACACCAACGTGCGCATGGTTCGCCGTTACTGGGACCTGCTGGGCCAGCCCGAGCGCAAGGTCATCATCAGCCGCGAAAACGCGTACCACGGCTCCACCATGGCCGGCGCCTCGCTGGGCGGCATGAGCGGCATGCATGCGCAGGGCGACCTGCCGATTCCCAACATCACCCACATAGGCCAGCCGTACTTCACCGAGAACGCCCGGGCGGGCGAGAGCCGGGCCGATTTCGGCGTGCGCGCGGCGCGCTGGCTGGAAGAGAAGATTCTGGCCATCGGCCCCGACAAGGTGGCCGCCTTCATTGCCGAGCCGGTGCAGGGCGCGGGCGGCGTGATCATTCCGCCCGAGACCTACTGGCCGGAAATCCAGCGCATCGTGGACAAGTACGGCATTTTGCTGATCTCCGACGAGGTGATCTGCGCCTTTGGCCGGCTGGGCCACTGGTTTGCCTACGAGAAGTTTGGCTACCGGCCCGATCTGGTCACCTTTGCCAAGGGCGTGACCAGCGGCTACATCCCGCTGGGCGGCGTGATGGTGGGCGACCGCGTGGCAAAGGTGCTGATCGACCAGGGCGGCGAGTTCAACCACGGCTACACCTACAGTGGCCATCCGGTGGCCTGCGCCGTGGCGCTGGCCAACATTGAGCTGATGGAACGCGAAGGCCTGGTGGAGCGGGTGAAAAACGACACTGGCCCGTACCTGGCCGAGCGGTTCGAGGAGCTGAATGCGCACCCGCTGGTGGGGCTGGCCGAGACCTGCGGTTTTGTTGGCGGCCTCACGCTGGTTAAACACAAGGCAACGCAGGCCCCATTCGACGCCCATCTGGGTGTGGGCATGATCTGCCGCGCCCATTGCTTCAACAACGGGCTGATCATGCGCGCCGTGGGCGACCGCATGATCATTTCGCCGCCATTGGTGACCACGCGCGAGCAGATCGACGAGCTGATGGGGCTGATCCACACCTGCCTGGATGCCACGCTGGCCGATCTTCGTGCCCAGGGCCAGCTGGCCTGAGCCTTTCCGTGCGGCCGGAGGCCATTTCTTTGATAAAGTCTTTTTTGTGTCACGGTCAGCGGTGGCGCTGGTCTGCAAATTGCTTGCTGCCCGTGTGTCGGGACCCGTGTCCCCATTTTTGTGCAAGTTTGGGTTTTCCCCTTTTTTTGTTGGAGACTTTCTCATCATGAAAAAACAAATTCTGGCCCTGGCGATCGCGGCGGCATTGCTCGCTGCCTGCGGCAAAAAGGAAGAGCCGGCGCCGGTGGCAGCGCCGGTGGCAGCGGCACCGGCCGCTGAGCCGGCCAAGCCCGCCGGCCCGGTGCTCGATGACGAAAAGGTGCTCAACATCTACAACTGGCCCGACTACATCCCCGAGGGCATGATCGCCGCCTTCGAGCAGGAGTTCGGCATCAAGGTGAACTACAACACCTTCGAAAACAACGAGGCGCTGCACGCCAAGCTGGTGGCCGGCAATTCGGGCTATGACATCGTGATCCCCACCGCCGGCTTTGCCAAGAAGCAGATCGATGGCGGCCTCTACCAGCCGATCGACAAGAGCAAGATCCCCAACTACGCCAACCTCGACCCCGAGTTCATGGCGAAGATCGCCGGCGTGGACCCGGAGAACAAACACCTGGTGCCGTGGGCCTGGGGCTTCACCACCGTCGGCATCAACCGCCAGAAGGTGGAAAAAGCGCTGGCTGGCATGCCCATGCCCGAGAACGCCTGGGACCTGGTGTTTGACCCCAAGTACTCCAGCAAGCTGCGTTCGTGCGGCATCGCCTACCTCGATTCGCCGAGCGAAATCCTGCCGGTGGCGCTGCATTACGTGGGCAAGCCGGCGTACAGCGAAGACCCGGCCGATTTCAAGCTGGCCGGCGAGATGCTCGCCAAGGTGCGCAAAGACGTGCGCCTGTTCTCCAGCACCATGATCGACGACATTGCCAGCGGCAAGGCCTGCGCCTTCGTGGGCTGGTCGGGTGACATCAACATCGCGGCCGACCGGGTGAAGGAAATGGGTGGCAAAGACGAAATCGTGCCGTTGCTGCCCACAGGCGGTGGTCTGGTTTTCATTGACACCATGGCCATCCCCAAGGATGCCCAGCGCGTCAACAACGCCCACGCCTTCATGGACTTCTACCTGCGCGGTGCCAACGGCGCGCTGATGGCCAACGAAATGAACTACCCCACCGGCAACAAGGCCGCGCTGCCCGACATCAAGGACGAGGTCAAGGGCAACACCACCATCTTCCTCAGCCCCGAGGACACAGCGCGCCTGATTCCCACCGGCGGCTTCTCCAACGAGATCGCCAGCACGCTCAACGAAACCTACAACGCCTTCAAGCGCGGTAAATAAACCAGGGCGACAGCGCTTGCGCGGTGGCCAATCAGGGCTGTTCTTCCCGCCTGGGTTGAACAGCCTTTTTGTTGAGACGCAGAACAGCGGGAATCGAACATGACGGAAACGACGGGCTACCTGGTGACCGAAAAACTGGTCAAGCGGTTTGACGAGGCGGTGGCGGTGGACGAGGTGTCTCTCTCCATCGGCAAGGGCGAGATCTTTGCGCTGCTGGGCAGTTCGGGGTGCGGCAAGTCGACCCTGCTGCGCATGCTGGCTGGGTTCGAGAAGCCCACCTCGGGTCGCATCCTGCTGGGCGGGCAGGACGTGGCGGGCATGGCGCCGTACGACCGGCCGGTCAACATGATGTTCCAGTCTTATGCGCTGTTTCCCCATCTGAATATCTGGGAAAACGTGGCCTTTGGCCTCAAGCGCGAAGGCCTGCCCAAGGCCGAGGTGCAGCAGCGCACCGACGAGATGCTGGCCCTGGTTCAGCTCATGCCCTACGCCAAGCGCAAGCCGCACCAGCTTTCGGGTGGCCAGCAGCAGCGTGTGGCCCTGGCGCGCAGCCTGGCCAAGAAGCCCAAGCTGCTGCTGCTCGACGAGCCGCTGGGTGCGTTGGACAAGAAACTGCGTGAACAGACCCAGTTCGAACTGGTCAACATCATCGAGCAGGTGGGCGTGACGGTGGTGATGGTGACGCACGACCAAGAAGAGGCCATGACCATGGCCAGCCGCATCGCCATCATGAGCAAGGGCCGGGTGCTGCAGGTGGGCACGCCCGAGGAAATTTACGAACATCCGCGCAACAAGTTCGTGGCCGATTTCATTGGCAACGTGAACCTGTTCGCCGGCAAGCTCACGGTGGACGAGCCCGACCGCTGCGCCGCCACCACCGCCATCGGCGAGGTGCACGTGGGCCACGGCGTGAGCGGCACGCTGAACATGCCGGTGTCCATCGCCGTGCGGCCCGAGAAGATCGAGATCAGCAAGACCCGGCCCGAACACGCGGTCTTCAACCTGTTCCAGGGCAAGGTCAAGGAAATCGGCTACCTGGGCTCGTACACCAACTACATCCTGAAGGCCAGCGACGGCAGCAAGGTGCGGGTGACCGAGGCCAACACCACGCGCCAGGACCTGTCGGACATCACCTGGGAAGACGACGTCTACTTCTGGTGGGACGACAAGGCCGCTGTTGTATTGAGGGACTGACACGGGTCGGTCTCCCCCGCGCCGCTTCGCGTCCCCACCCCCCGGAGAGGTCCACGCTGGCGGCCCGTCCTGAGCTTGTCGAAGGGCGGTTCCGCGGCGTTCTGGGTTTGAATGCCTGGCGCTCCTAGGTTTGTAGTTTCTGGAGGTTCTTGATGGCCACTTCATCGCTCCCCATGCCCGGCAAGCGCTTCGTGATCGGCGTGCCCTATGTCTGGCTGATCCTGTTCTTTCTGCTGCCGTTCCTGATCCTGCTCTACATCAGCTTTGTGGACATGGGCGGCGACATCAGCCCGTTCAAGCCGATCTGGGATCCGGAAACCGGCGTGCTGTCGCTGCGGTACGAGAACTACCTGTCGATCTTTCGGGTTGAGGAGGGTGCGCCGCTGTTCAAGACGCTGTATGTGGAGGCGTATGTGCGCTCCGTCTGGTACGCACTGCTCACCGCCATCATCTGCCTGCTGATCGGCTACCCCTTTGCCTACTTCATCGCCCGCGCGCCGGCCAGCGTGCGCCCGGCCCTGCTGCTGATGGTGATGCTGCCGTTCTGGACCTCGTTCCTGCTGCGCGTCTATGCCTGGAAGGGTTTGCTGGCCGATCAGGGCGTGATCAACCGCTTCATGATGACCGTGGGCATCACCAGCGAGCCGGTGCAGATGCTCTACACCAACATCTCCATGCTGGTGGGCATGACCTATGTGTACCTGCCGTTCATGGTGCTGCCGCTCTATGCCACCCTGGTGAAGATGGATTTCCGCCTGCTCGAAGCCGCCTACGACTTGGGCACCACACCGTTCAAGGCCTTCTGGCTGGTGACCGTGCCGCTGTCCAAGGCCGGGATCGTGGCGGGCTTCATGCTGGTGTTCATTCCCTGCGTGGGCGAGTTCGTGATTCCTTCGCTGCTGGGTGGCCCGGACAACCTGATGATCGGGCGCGTGGTGTGGGACGAAATGTTCACCGCCAACGACTGGCCCAAGGCCACCGCGCTGGCGGTGGTGATGATCGCGCTCATCATCGTGCCGCTGGCCATTTACTACCACTACACCGGCGATCCGGCGGAGAGGAAGTGACCCCCCCCCGCGCCGACGCGTTGCGTCGTCACCCCCCAGGGGCCACGCTGGCGGTCTGGCAGAGCCAGTCCCGCGGCGTCCTGCGCTGAACTCCCCTGCGGTTGCGTTGCGCTTGTTTGAACCATCTCGGTTGAAGGATCTTCGATGAAACAGCTGCTCGAAAAACACTTTGGCAAGGCCTGGCTGGTGGTCGTGTTCGCGTTCCTCTACCTGCCGCTGCTGTTCATGATCGTGTTCAGCTTCAACAGCACCCGGCAAGACGCACGCTTCACCGGGTTCTCGCTGCGCTGGTACGAGGCGCTGGCGAACGACACCCGCATCGTCGAGGGCTTTTTCACCTCGCTCAAGGTGGCAGCCATCACCGGCGTGCTCTCGGCCGTACTGGCCACATTTGCCGCGTTTGTGCTGGTGCGTTACCGCCGCTTCCTGGGCCGCACCATTTTTTCGGGCATGGTCAATGCGCCGCTGGTCATGCCCGAGGTGGTCATCGGCCTGTCGCTGCTGCTGCTGGCGGTGGGCGCGCAGAACGCGTTTGGCTGGCCCGAGCGCGGCCTGCTGACCATCATCCTGGGCCATACCCTGCTGGGCATGGCCTATGGCCTGGTGGTGATCCAGAGCCGCTTGATGGAAATGGACCGCTCCATCGAAGAGGCTGCCATGGACCTGGGTGCGCGGCCACACCAGGTGTTTTTTCTGATCACCCTGCCCAACATTTTCCAGGCCATTCTGGCGGCATTCCTGCTGTCGTTCACCCTGTCGTTCGACGACGTGGTGATCTCTGAATTCCTGTCTGGCCCGGGCGTGAGCACGCTGCCGCAGGTGATCTTTGGTTATGCGCGCCGCGGTATCAACCCGACCATCTATGCTGCGGCCACGCTGCTGATCGTGACCGTGACCATCGTTGTCGTTGGCTACGCCATCTGGGTGGCGCGCCAGACACGCCGGCGCGAGCGCGAGATTCAGGCCGCCACCCGCGCCGAGACCGCGGGGCTGACCGCCTCCTGACCCCGAAATTGGCGTTCACCGCCGGCCACTGGACGGCTGGCGGGCCGCCAAAGTGGATGGGTCAGCGGCATGATTTCCGGCGTAGCATGGGTCCAATTTCATATCCAGAGACATTCCGTACATGACCGCACCCATCTCCACCCCGACCTACGACGGCCGCGCCGTGATCAACGGCGAGCGCATCGCCGCGCTCGACGGCCAGACCTTTGACTGCGTGTCGCCGGTCGATGGCCGTTTGCTGACCGCCGTGGCCCGCTGCGGCCAAGCCGATGTGGACGCTGCGGTGCGCGCGGCACGCGCCGCCTTCGAGAGCCGCCGCTGGAGCGGCATGGCGCCAGCCCACCGCAAGCGCATCCTGATCAAGTTTGCCGATGCCGTGCTGGCCCATGGCGACGAACTGGCGCTGATGGAAACGCTGGACATGGGCAAGCCGGTGAAGTATGCCAAGGGCGTGGACGTGAACAGCGCGGCCAATTGCATCCGCTGGTACGGCGAGGCGGTGGACAAGGTGTACGACGAGATCGCCCCCACCGGCTCCAATGCGCTGGCCCTGATCACCCGCGAGGCGGTGGGCGTGGTGGGCGTGATCGTGCCGTGGAACTACCCGATGATCATGGCGGCCTGGAAGATCGCGCCGGCCCTGGCGGCCGGTAACTCGGTGGTACTCAAGCCCAGCGAAAAGAGCCCGCTGACCGCCCTGCGGCTGGCCGATCTGGCGCTGGCCGCCGGCATCCCGCCCGGCGTGTTCAACGTGGTGCCCGGCTACGGCCCCGAGGCCGGCAGCCCGCTGGCGCTGCACATGGATGTGGACTGCATCGCCTTCACCGGCTCCACCCGCGTGGGCAAGCAGATCCATGTGATGGCCGGCCAGAGCAACCTCAAGCGCGCCTGGACCGAGCTGGGTGGCAAGTCGCCCAACATCGTGTTTGCCGATTGCCCGAACCTCGACCGCGCGGTGGAAGCCGCGGTGGGCAGCATCTTCTTTAATCAGGGTGAGAGCTGCAACGCGCCTTCGCGCCTGTTCGTCGAGGCTTCGATCAAGGACGCGTTTCTGGAAAAGGCGCTCAAGCTGGTACCCAGCTACCAGCCGGGCAACCCGCTGGACAAGGGCACGGTGATGGGTGCCATCGTCGACCAGGTGCAGCTGGAGAGCGTGATGCGTTACATCGGCCTGGGCACCAGCGAGGGCGCGCAGCTGATTGCGGGCGGCGCGCTGGCTTCGCCGGTGGCGGGTGGCTGCTATGTGCAGCCCACCATCTTTGACGGCGTCACGCCCGAGATGACGATTGCGCGCGAGGAAATCTTCGGCCCCGTGCTGAGTGTGCTGAGCTTCACCGACGCGGCCAGCGTGGTGCGCGAAGCCAACAACAGCGTCTACGGCTTGCAGGCCGCGGTCTGGACCAGCGATATCAACAAGGCCCACGGCGTGGCCCGCGCCCTGCGGGCTGGCACGGTGCATGTGAACCAGTACGACGAAGACGACATCACCGTGCCGTTTGGCGGCTTCAAGCAAAGCGGCGTGGGGCGCGACAAGTCGATGCACGCCTTCGACAAATACACCGAGATGAAGACCACCTGGATTCGGATAGACAGCCCGGTGTGACCGGGCTCCCCCCGCGCCGCTTCGCGTCACCCCCCAAGGGGGCGGCACTGGCGGCTAGGAGCCTGCGCGGCAGCAGGCGTTGAAAGCGAAAACTGCCCCCAGCGAGGCCAGTTTTTGCCGAATTTGCAGCCCCATAGCGTGGCTATGGGGCAAAAAGACGGTAAAAAGTGGACCGCTGCGGGCGGTTTGCAGCCAACGATTCTTCTGCCGGGCAGGCTCCTGTGCAAAGCCCGTTCCGCGGTGCCCTTGGAGCAAGACACCTCACGCCACGGCTTGTGGCCCTTTTCGGAGACTTAAATGAACGCACCGCAAAAACCAGAACACCTGAACGCGCCCCACACCAACGCCGCCTGGCACCAGCGCCGGCTGGATGCCACCCCACGCGGGGTGGGTGTGATGGGCAACTTTTTTGTCGACCGTGCGAAGAACGCCGAGTTCTGGGACATCGAGGGCCGGCGCTACATCGACTTCGCCGGCGGCATTGCGGTGCTCAACACCGGCCATGTGCACCCCAAGATTCAGGCCGCCATTGCGGCGCAGTTGCAGCGCTTCACCCACAGCTGCTACCAGGTGGTGCCCTACACCGAGTACGTGGCGCTGGCTGAGCGGATCAACGCCATCGTGCCGATCGAGGGGCCGGTGAAAACCGCGTTTTTCTCCACCGGCGCCGAAGCGATCGAGAACGCGATGAAGATCGCGCGCTCGGCCACCGGGCGCAGCGGCGTGATCGCGTTTGGTGGCGCCTTCCACGGCCGCAGCATGTTCGCGGTGGCCATGACCGGCAAGGTGCAGCCCTACAAGGCCGGATTCGGACCGTTCCCGCCCGAGATTTACCACGTGCCGTTCCCGTGCCACTGCAGCTCGCTGGACGACACCAAGCGCGCGATGGAGCAGCTCTTCAAGTGCGACATCGAGCCCTCGCGCGTGGCCGCCATCGTGTTTGAGCCGGTGCAGGGCGAGGGCGGTTTCAACCCCATTCAGCCCGCCGCGGTGAAGTGGCTGCGCGAGCTGTGTGATCAGCACGGCATCATGCTGATCGCCGACGAGGTGCAAACCGGCTTCGCGCGCACCGGCAAGATGTTTGCCATGGAGCACTACGGCGTGAGCCCCGACCTCATGACGCTGGCCAAGAGCCTGGCCGGTGGCACCACGCTCTCGGCGGTGTGCGGCAAGGCGGCGGTGATGGACGCGCCCGCGCCCGGCGGTCTGGGTGGCACCTACGCCGGCAACCCGCTGGCCATCGCCGCGGCCCACGCGGTGCTCGACGTGATGGCCGAAGAGCAGCTGCCCGCGCGTGCGCAAAAGTTGGGCGACACGCTGGTGGCCCGGCTGAAAGCCGTGCAGGCCAGGTCCAGCCGCATTGGGGACGTGCGTGGCCTGGGCGCCATGGTGGCCTGCGAGTTTGTCGACCCCGCCACCGGCGCGCCCGATGCCGACACCACCAAGCGGGTGCAGGCGGCTGCGCTCCAGCGCGGCTTGCTGCTGCTCACCTGCGGCGTGTACGGCAACGTGAT